>DATDTH010000184.1:0-17907 GCA_035290985.1 Pseudomonas sp.
ATACAGCGCCTGCATGGCCAGGCTGCGCGCCTGCCGGCGCGCGGCTATCTTGCCCGTGGGGGCGTTCGGGCCCTTTTCCGGCGGGGTGTTGAACGTATCGTGCTCGTCGCTAATCACTTGGCCTCCAGCTGCGCCAGCAGACTGACCATTTCCAGGGCGGACAGGGCCGCTTCGGCGCCTTTATTGCCGGCCTTGGTGCCGGAACGTTCGATGGCTTGCTCGATGGAATCGACGGTCAACACGCCGAAGGCCACCGGCACGCCGAATTCCATGGACACCTGGGCCAGGCCCTTGGTGCACTCGCCGGCAACGTATTCGAAATGCGGGGTGCCGCCACGGATGACCGCGCCCAGGGCGATGATCGCCGCGTACTCGCTGCGCTGGGCGACTTTTTGCGCCACCAGGGGAATCTCGAACGCACCCGGCGCGCGGATGATGGTGATATCGCTTTCGCTCACGCCGTGACGCACCAGCGCGTCGACCGCGCCGCTGACCAGGCTTTCCACGACAAAGCTGTTGAAACGGCCGACCACCAGGGCGAAGCGGCCTTTGGGGGCGATGAAGGTACCTTCGATGGTCTTCAGGGACATGGAGCAATTCTCATATAGCGTTAAAGAGCCAGGGGGCCAAATTTATGGCCCAACGGAACAGCGCGTAGCGAGCGCAGGGCAGACAAGGCGAAAACAGGCGAGGCTGCGGAGTTTACTGATGTAAATGAGCAAGCCGAGCCTGTTTTCAACGCAGTATGTCCAAGCGCAGTAGCGCGGCGGTCATTATTCAGCGGGTAGGTATTCTACAACCTCCAGGTCGAAACCGGATATTGCATTGAACTTCATCGGCGAACTCATCAGGCGCATCTTGCGCACCCCGAGGTCGCGCAGGATCTGC
The DNA here is from genome assembly GCA_035290985.1 of Pseudomonas sp. Taxonomy (GTDB): domain Bacteria; phylum Pseudomonadota; class Gammaproteobacteria; order Pseudomonadales; family Pseudomonadaceae; genus Aquipseudomonas. The sequence goes on from DATDTH010000184.1 coordinate 889, forward strand.
GAACCGGCGCCGACCGTGCTGTAGGTGGCCGGGCTGGCCGCTTTATGTTCGGCGCCTTGCTGGCGCTCCAGCTGGGCGAGCAGCTCGGGGCCGTTGATCGGATTGCCCAACAGCAGCACCACACCACTGCCGGCTTTGGCCACTTCGGCCATGGCCGCACGCAGGCTCCAGCGCCCGGGTTGCTTGACCATGAACAGGTCACGCAGCGGATCGGCGTTGTGCACGCGAACCAGGGTCGGGGTTTCGGCGCAGATACTACCCAGCGTCAGGGCCATATGCACACTCTCATCCAGCGCATCGCGATAGCTGACCAGGTTGAACTGGCCCAGCTCGCTGTCGAGCGTTTGCTCGCTGACCCGCTGCACGGTCCGCTCATGAATCAGGCGGTAGTGAATCAGGGCGGCGATGGTGCCGATCTTCAGCCCGTGCTCGGCGGCGAACACTTCCAGCTCCGGGCGCCGGGCCATGGTGCCGTCGTCGTTCATGATCTCGCAGATCACCCCGGCCGATTCGAAACCGCCCATGCGCGCCAGGTCGCAGGCGGCTTCGGTATGGCCGGCACGGGCCAGCACGCCACCGGGCTGGGCCATGAGCGGGAATATATGCCCCGGGCTGACGATGTCGTCAGCCACCGCGTGCTTGGCCACGGCGGCCTGCACGGTACAGGCACGGTCAGCGGCGGAAATACCGGTGGTAACGCCCACGGCGGCCTCGATGGACACGGTGAACTTGGTGCCGAAACCCGAACCGTTGCGCGGCGCCATCAGCGGCAACTTGAGCAGTTCGCAACGCTCGCGGCTCATGGGCATGCAGATCAGGCCGCGGGCAAAGCGCGCCATGAAATTGATGTGCTCGGCGGTGACGCATTCGGCGGCGATGATGATGTCGCCTTCGTTCTCGCGGTCCTCGTCATCCATCAGGATGACCATCTTGCCGGCACGGATGTCTTCGATCAGTTCTTCAGCGGTATTCAGAGCCATGGGGCCAGTCCTTACTTATTTGAGGTAGCCGTGCTCGGCCAGAAAACTTTCGCTCAGGCCGGAGCCCTTCTGCGGTTCGGCGGCCTTGTCGCCCAGCAACAGGCGCTCCAGGTAGCGCGCCAGCAGGTCGACCTCCAGGTTCACCTGGCGACCCGGCTGGTAGCCGGCCATGATGGTTTCACCCAGGGTGTGCGGCACTATGGTCAGTTCGAACTCGGCGCCATTGACGCCGTTGACCGTCAGGCTGGTGCCATCGACCGTGATCGAGCCCTTGAGGGCGATGTACTTGGCCAGCTCGCGCGGCGCGCGGATGCGAAACTGCACGGCGCGGGCATTCTCTTCCCGGGCCAGCACCTCGCCGACCCCGTCCACATGGCCGCTGACCAGGTGTCCGCCCAGACGGCTGCTGGGGGTCAGGGCCTTCTCCAGATTGACCGGACTGCCGGTCTTGAGGTCGATAAAGGCGCTGCACGCCAGGGTCTCACGGCTGACATCCGCCCAGAAACCGTCGCCAGGCAGCTCGACCGCCGTCAGGCACACGCCATTGACCGCGATGCTGTCGCCCAACTTGACGTCGCTCAGGTCGAGCTTGCCGGTCTCGACATAGACCCGCACATCGCCGCCCTTGGGGCTGAGCGCGCGAATGGTGCCTATGGCTTCGATTATGCCGGTGAACATAGGACCTCCCGCGGATCGGACCCGGGCCGGCACGCCGCTGCCGGCGAGGAAAGAAGGTGAAGACGTGACATGGTAAAACTCCTGTTTATGAAAAACAGGGCGCGTGGATCGAAAGGGATCTGCGGGCGCATGGGAACATGCGTCCTGACAGTTCATCCCGCTCTCTCTTTATCCGGACTATGACCGTCGGCCCCGGGATCACACCGGGTCTGCTGACCTTGCCGGGCGCGCCGGATAACCGGGGCGTACGGGCAAGCGCTCGCGGGCTAGACGCGTTGCGCGCCATTACCGCCGGTGGGGAGTTGCACCCCGCCCTGAGAACGTTTCAGCCATCTGCATGGCTGGCAGGGGTTTTATCACACTTGCGGCCGCCGTGCATGGCTTAGTGCCGGCAGGGCCGCTCAGTTGCCAGGCTTTGGACAGGCATGTGTAGGAGCCAGCTTGCTGGCGATATTGTCGGCCGGTGACCGGCACCCCGGCAGCCGCCAGTCCAATTAAACGATGTAAGCTAAAGTGAATCAGCTTCCTCCAGCCGCCAAGCGAGGTTCTGTCATGCCTGGTAGAAAACGCCTCTGTCTGATCCTGCTACTGGCCCTACAGGCGGCGCGGACCGCGCAGGCCGATGCACTCATGGTGTATGGCAGCCACGACGGCTTTCCCAAATATTTCGAAGAGGATGGCCAGGCCAAAGGCATTGTGGTGGACATCAGCAAATTCTGCCTGAGCGAAATACAGGCTCCCTACCTCATCAAGCTGATGCCTTGGAAACGCGCCTATATCATGGCGGAACGCAGCGAGGGTGCCGTCATCGGATTGTCGATGAGCCAGGATCGACTGACCCTCTTCGATTTTTCCGAGCCCATCTTCACCGAACGCGTCGTGCTCGTCGTGAAGAAGGGGCGAGAGTTTCCGTACGAGAAAATTTCCGACCTGAAAGACAAACTGATCGGCGTGAGCATAGGCACCAGCTATGGCACCGAGTTCGACGAAGCCGTCGCCGACGACACCATGACCATCGCGGGTTTCAACGACACCCGCAGTGGCCTGGCCATGCTCCTGCGCGAACGCATCGATGCCATTCTGATCGGTTCCAGCGTGGATATTCTGAAGCTCATGGAGGGCAACCCAAGCCTGCAGCAGGAAACCTTCACCACCCTGCCACGCCCCTTCAAGACGGACAGCAAGTACATGGGCATTTCCAAACGCCTGAAGATGGGCGGCTTTCTCGAGCAGTTCAACCAATGCCTGAGGCGCGGGTATGCCTCGGGCACCTTTGATTCCATCATCTACCAATACACCAACGATACGCCCGCGCCTCCGGCGCCCAAGTAAAAGGGCGAAGGGAGCGAAATTAATAGATCCACCAACTCCGAGGCTTGTTCGCTATTGAGTCGACGCATTGCGCCTAGTTAGCTCAAGCCGATTTTCTCTTCTTGCTATTTGCCTTCACAATAAATCGCGCAACAAAATAGCAGAGTGCGTATGGAATCAGCCCCACCAGCACTACACCCATGTTGCCGTATCTCTCATATTCGTGACTTGCGAAGTACATCCAAGCAAATGCGCAGACCGGAGACACCACCAATACAAATGCTGATCTACGCACATAACCGGAACAAGCACCAGCGGCCAGCCCCGACAGACCCAGGCCTCCAAAAACCAGAGCAAGCTGATTCACAAACTCGGTAACTCCGGAGCCTGGTACATCGGAGGCAAACGCTGACGCGGTAACGAATGCCGAAATCAGAAATAAAACTGTGTGACGGAGGGTCATGGTGAGAGGCCTAATGATAAAACGATAAATGAATAAAAATTAATCACTCCGCCCCCCAATAGCTCCGACTGCATCGCAGTCCGTTTGAACGCATAGCTAGATATTCTGCCGCGCTAGCTTCCCGTGCTAAGTTCGTACGCTGGCACACCATTTTCAAAAGATTCTGGCATGAGCTCAAGCCCCTCAAAATAGTGATGATCCTGATCAACCAAGTGACGATGCGCGGCCTCATGAAGCCGCAGGACGAGCTCTCCGTGGGACAGCAGGCGATCAGACTGAACTCGGACGACCTCTTTCACATCCTCCCACTCTCCAGATGGCGTCTGGACTCCGTACGAGTACTGGATATCAACAGCGGGACTCAGGAAGAGCTGATCGAATTCGGAAAAATCCTGTTCCGCCTGAATGTCGGATCCGTACTCAATTAGTGCTGCTCGGAAATCGTTGATATCCGATGGTACAGGTTCCGCGATGGACCATAGAAGATCAGGCAAAATCCACTCAGGATACATTTCATTGCTCATAGACGGTCCGCAGGAGGAGAGAGCCAACGCCAAGAAAGCCCCAAACACTGAGGTGCGAAGATGCATGGCGACCGAAGTGTCGAAAAGGGACTGAATTGAAGAAAAAACAATCATCCGGCCTCCTTTTGGTAATTCAAAAAGAATTACCTGAGGTTTTTTCATTCAACAGCTTGGACTCAGCCACTATTGCCCAGTCGGACTCAGGATACAACCTCACCAACCCTTCAAATACACCTTTGCTCGCCACAATCTGACCTAACCCTTCTAGACACATCGCCTTGTAGAACATTATCTGGGCATCCATGACGCGTGATTGACTGCCATAATTTTCAGCTTCTGATGTGCGCGATAGACATGCAGCAAAACTATTTTCTTCGAAGGCTTCGTGCGCCCTTATCATTGCACCATTTTGAGCTAATGAACTGCAGCCAACCAAACCAATAGCCGCACAAAACACAGACACAACTAGAACATTCCTCTTCATTTAGCATTACTCTTTCAGAATATAATTCAACCATCAATTTAAAGGCCGCGAAAGACGACCCAGTACGCGAAGCGAACGGCTTGAACGTTTTGCTAGAGATCATGGGGCACAGCGCCCCAGACCATATCTAATCGTATTTATTCTAATGAGCCCACATGTAATACCGACATCAACTACGCAGCGAATAACTGAAGATGCTGGGCCGAAGTAAATAAATATCAATTAATCGGACCCGTTAGCTCGAGCCGCTTGTTAGCCACGTACATTCGACGGAGATCAATGATCGACAGGAACAGATAGCAAGCGGCTGCTACCGTGTATGTATACCAACCCACCAGTAGCTGATTTGCCCATTGGGTGGCAGCGTATGAAATAACATACAAGCCTGCACTGCAAGCAGAGATACCCACCAGTGAGGCGAGCAATTTTAGCTTGGTGCGAACGAACGCCAAAAGTGGCAATAGATAAATAGCGGCTACTGCCAGCATTCCATCAAAATCGCCAGAAAGAGGATATACATCACTTACACTGTCGTCATGCCCAGTGCAAGACTGCAGTGGTAGAAATAGGCTGATGGCAATAAGAACAGACATGGCACGGCGCATGCTTTCCCCTAGCGGCTAAGGCCTTATTTAGGAGCGGGCTTTAGCCCGTCCGGCAAACAAAGTGAGCAATTTGAGCGCTTAGGCCTCACCAAACATCGTGGATACTTAACTTTCATTGCTATGGCCCCACAACCAACACTCCTGCCTTTGTTATGCCAGGAGCAGCGTTGTGCGCATGTAACGTCACCCCACTACTTTACTTGCAGCCTTAGCATCCAGCCTGCACTTACTTCACAACCAGATCTTACTCAACTACCAAGCCTGCATACGACGACAAAGCGGGACTAAGTAAAAACTTGCCACTATGACCACTCAATAAGAATTATCGACACTTACCCCATTCAAAAATTTTGATCTAGCCACTATTGCCCAGTCCGTTTCCGGATACAATCTCACCAACTTTTCAAATATGCCTTTGCTCGCTACCACTTGACCTAATCCTTCTAGGCACACTGCCCTGTAGAACATTATCTTGGCATCCATAGCGCGAGATTGACTGCCATAATATTCAGCTTCCGCTGTGCGCGACAGACATGCGGCAAAATTACTTTCTTCGAAGGCTTCGTGCGCCCCTACCATTGTGCCATCTTGAGCCATGGAACTGCAGCCAGCCAAACCAATGACTGCACACACTACGGATACAGCTAGAACAAGATTTTTCATCCAGTACAACCCTTGCTGAATATAATTTAACCATCACCTTTAAAGACCGTGAAAGATGGCCCAGTATGTGAAGCGAACAACTCTAACCATTTACTCGATAAAAATCGCCCTAGCAACCCGTCTAGCCGGAGCAAGAAAATCCAATCACTCCAGCCATTAGTCTTTACTCAAGAAAGCCCACACGCTTTCGTTTATGCGATCAAAATCCTCATAATACCAATGGCTATGGTTTTGCATTATGAACAGCGACGTTGGGTAGCCATTTCTTTCGAACCACCCTGCTGTTTCCCTAGCCGATCCGATAGAAAATATATGGTCTTTATCGCCAAGAAATAGACCTATTCGTGGTTTCGCCACGGCTTGATTGATAATAGGTGACGTTACCATTCCAGTTAGGGTTCCGGCGTGCGCAGCAACAGCCTTGTATTCACCAGGGTACAATGCCGCTAGAGCAATCGCCTTTCGCGCGCCATTTGAGTGACCAAACAAGTACATCTGCGCTGCCTTTAGCCCCTTCTTATTCAGTGCATCTTTAATTGCTTCTCTAATAAATGACGAATCATCCACCTTGACATCCCAGTTATTTCCTTCCCCATTCGGCGCAACAACCACAAACTGATACTTATTTGAACAATTCCTCAATGTGTCGACCATGGAAGAGCCCGATCTTCCAGCTCCGTGGAGAGCAACAACAACTGGCATCTCTTTACTGGCCGTTCTTGGAACGTACACGAAATATGACCTTACTTCATTTCCATATTTGAAATACAATCGCTCGCTTTCATCGACGGCAGGCGTATACTCATACTTATTAAGCTTCAAATCATTCAACTTCAAATCGATCTTGAATTCATCTCCGAAGACCGACGAGCAAAATACAAGGATAGGCAAAACGGCCATTCTTATTTTCATGCTTGGCAGACACCCTTAAAATATAATAATCAATGGGCTCAGTGTCATTGAATCTTGGTTTCCCGATACTCCGCAGATTCTCTGTGCCCTCCTCGCCCCAGGGAAACAGCCGCGCCGCCTCGTCTTGGCTTCGATTTTAGTCTTGAACTGATCATCGCTCAAAACCCACTCTTTGTACGTAATTTCACGGATCGCCGTCAGCTCCCGCTCTGGCACTCTACCCCGGAACAGAGCCCGATAAGCGCTCTGTCGTTCGGTCTCCGTTTACCGCGTTAAAAATCAATGACTCTGACCCCATAGATTTGTAGGCGGCAAAACCATCCGGCGCGGCACTGATCTGGCGAATACCCTCCAGCCCCGCCAACCGTCTGGGTAACGCTGCCGGCAGTTGCCTGCCTTGCCGATCGCATGCAGGCGGGCCTCCCCATGTCCATACTCGGCCCGATTCCTCAAGCGCAAAGGCCTGGTCATGCGCCAGCAGCACCTGCCGCATGGCTGGCAAGCCGGGAATCATTTCTGGTTCCAGACTCAAAAACGCCGCCCGTTCGCTTTCCTCATCCGGGTTGCCGGCCGCCCCCAGGGTCAAGGCGTGACCGCGCGCGCGCAAGGCGGTGGGCAGCCAGATCAGCTTTTCACCGACAGCTGCACGACCCGCCAGCCCGCTCTGATTCCAACCCCACGACCACACCTGGCCGTTGCCATCCAGCGCCAGCATGGTTGCCGCGTTAACGCTGATGGCCTGCACGGACGCCAGACCAGCCACCGCAACAGGTAAGGCCAGGTCCGGCCCTGGACCTTGGCCCGCCTGTCCTAGGTTATTGGCGCCCCAGACAAACAATTGCCCCACAGTGCCTAGCAGAATGACACTCATGACAATCTCCCCTACCTTACGCCTACGCGCGCGCCCGACGAAACACCTGTTGCCCGGTCCCGGGCTGGCAGCTTAAGTTGATGACATTGGGCTTTAGCCCGTCCCAAGTGAGCGGAGCGAACGGTTTGAGCCAGTTGTTAGGCAATTTCGAGTTATTTGTTTTTCATTGGGCAATTTCGAGCGTCGTGGTTTCTGCCATTGCAAATACTGCACCTTCTTGCTTCTGGGCAAGTTTGTGCGTTATGCCCAGGCTTGTTGCACACAGAACAGCGTGAGACATTGGGGCAGTTTCTGAGAGTGTGGTTGCCAGCACCACAAGCACTACATGACATGATTAAATTTCCTTAAGCGATTTGGTTTTGGTTAGTTTTAAGTTGTGAGCGTTTTTATATCTTCTGGATCGTAACCCCTATTTTTAAGCGATTTAAAGGCCGCTGACGCCTTGAGCGTCGAGCTGTTTTTTTCATTTTTTATGATGCGTATAAGTTCGTTATCATTTTTTGCTGGCATTTCTTCGTTGTATTGTGCGGAGCACTCACTCGCTTCTTTTACTTATTTTAAAGCGTAACTACCCGTTTTTAATGCCAGCTCCCCGGCTTTTTTCCAAAAGCTCATATTCCACTCCGCACTAAGATTTCAAGCGCCATTCATGTTCCCTAACATTTTTGACGGTTTCAGCTTTTGGGCACGCCCCCCCATGTAATCCACCTGGTGGCCTCGGAGTACCGGATAATTTAGGTAATTGGGCGAGTTTCCAGCACTTTTGACATTCCCAAGTTGATTTTTCCATCGTGCATCTCCATTGCGTTCAAAGAAGTAAAAATATTTATAACGTGCGGAGCGTACTCCGCAATGCCTAACGCAGACGTAACCGGCGACTTGCGAGCGGAAGGCGCGCAGCCCCGGGACGTCGCAAGTCGTCCGTATTGACGGACCTGTTAGGCCTCAATTTGTCTCTTCCGCAGACGGCATACATTGTGACGGAAAACCACAATACATGCAGTCTACGGTGAATAGGGAAGCAGTCGGGACACCATCTTCCACCGTAGAGCCCACAAAAAGCCTCTTGCAGTATGGACACTTTGCAGAAGCAATAGCACCGAGCAAGAAGAGTGCGGTAAGGAAGCTAGCAAGTGCACTCGTAAGTGCCACCGTACCGAAGGAATTGGAAAAGAGTATGGATTGAACCCCAAGCAAAACGAAGCAGACCATCGCGACCACGAATGCCGCCTTGCAGGTGCGCTGAAGCGCTTTGATTTGTGTGAGCTTCATTGTGATGCCTTAACAGTGATTAGACGAAATTCCGTGATATTGCAAAATCGTGACTTCTAGATAACTCCGCCCACACGGCCGTAGACCTACGCAAAAAACCAAAATACATCATAAACTCACTCGCGCCCTGAGCATCCTGCCTGTATTCGCTTGGCTTCTGCATTTTGCTCGGCCAATACGACTGCATAGGGTTCTATTCGCGACCCCATCCGCTGCACAAGCCCATACTTTCCGGGAGTGGATGCCGCTGATTCGGACAGGCTACCGCCCTCCCCTGCGTGCAACGGGGCTGACGACTGAATGGTTTAAAAGGCGGGGAGTGACGGCGGCTCTTGCCGGAGAGGCGGGGTTGGCTGACATTCCCTTGCGTTGGCCGAGCATAGTGCAGAGTGCCATCGGAGCCAAGCGAAGGTTGCCATGGCCTGGGCGCGGCGTGGCGGTGCGCGCGGCGCACCCTACAAAAACGCGTTCAGCCCAGGGTATGCAGGAGGTTTGCACGCTCGCTCGATGGGTATCGCTGTGCTCAACCCATCCTACGAAGATGTATTAACTGGCGAAGAAATTCGCCCCGACACAGGCTCGGGGCAGCCGATCAGGCCTTGGGTTGCGGCACCGCGGTGATTCGCCAGTCGTCGCCGACGGCGCGCATGTCGGTGATCTTCAGTGCGGGCGCCTCGGCCATCCGTGCCAGCGGCCAGTCCAGCAGCGGCCGGGCGCTGGAGCCGAGGAACTTGGCGGCCATAAAGAGTTGGTATTCGTCCACCAGGCCGGCCCGGGCGAAGGCCCCGGCCAGGCGCGGGCCGGCCTCCACCAGCACCTCGTTGACGCCGCGCCCGGCCAATTCGGTCAGCAGCTTGCGCAGGTCCACATGGCCCTTGCTACCGGGCATGGCCAGGAGTTCGTGGCCGTCTTCGAGGAAGCGGTCGCGGGCCGCGGCCGCCGCGCAGGTGGCCACTAGGGTCGCGCCGGCCTGGTAGAAGGGCGCCGACAGCGGCACCCGCAGACGGCCATCGATCAGCACCCGCAGCGGTGGCCGGGTCATGGCCAGGGCCGTCAGTTCGGCATTCAGGCCCAGCTCGTCGGGGCGCACGGTCAGGCGCGCGCCATCGGCCAGCAGCGTATCGGCACCGGTCAGCACCACGCTGGCCTGGGCGCGCAGGCGCTGCACCGCCGCCCGCGCGGCCGGCCCGGTGATCCATTGGCTCTCGCCGCTGGCCATGGCGGTGCGGCCATCCAGGCTCATGGCCAGTTTGACCCGGACGAAGGGCAAGCCCTGCTCCATGCGCTTGATAAAGCCGGCATTCAGGCTACGCGCCTCCTGCTCCAGCACGCCACTGTGCACGGCGATGCCGGCCTGCATCAGGCGCAGCAGGCCACGGCCGGATACCTGGGGATTGGGGTCCTGCATGGCCACCACCACCCGCGCCACCTGGGCCGCGACCAGGGCATCGGCGCAGGGCGGAGTGCGGCCGTGATGGCTGCAGGGTTCCAGGGTCACGTAGGCCGTGGCCCCCTGGGCCTTGGCACCGGCCTGGCGCAGGGCATGGACTTCCGCATGGGGCTCGCCGGCCCGAGCATGCCAGCCTTCGCCGACTATGCGTCCGTCGCGCACCAGCACGCAGCCGACCCGCGGATTGGGATGGGTGGAATACAGGCCCTTGCGCGCCAGCTCCAGGGCCCGGGCCATGAACTGGGCGTCGAGTGCGGCGGGATCGGTCATCACTCTTTCGCGGGTTCCCGGGACAGCCGGTCGATTTCCTCGCGGAACTCGTTAAGGTCCTGGAAGCGCCGATACACAGAGGCGAAACGGATATAGGCCACTTCGTCGAGTTTCTGCAGCTCGACCATCACCAGCTCGCCTAAAACCCGCGACTTGATCTCGCGTTCGCCGGTGGCGCGCAGCTTGTGCTTGATATGGGCGATGGCCGCTTCCAGGCGCTCGATGCTCACCGGGCGCTTTTCCAGGGCCCGCTGCATGCCGGCGCGCAGCTTGTCTTCGTCGAAAGGCTGGCGGCTGCCGTCCTGCTTGATCAGGCGCGGCATCACCAGTTCGGCGGTCTCGAAGGTGGTGAAGCGCTCGCCACAGGCCAGGCATTCACGCCGACGGCGCACCTGTTCGCCCTCGGCGACCAGGCGCGAGTCGATGACCTTGGTGTCATTGGCGCCGCAGAAGGGACAGTGCATAAAAGCCAGGCAACCGGAAAAGGAGGTCCATGGTAGCGCATCCGACTGGCAAGACAAGCCGCAGGCTTTGCGGTATACAGGCGCCCGCACATTTTTGTTATCACCTGGAGACGTCCATGTCGCTGCGCTCCTCAGCCCTGCTTATCACCCTGGCCCTGCTGGCCGCTTGCGCCAGCGCGCCGCCCGCACCGCCCGCACCGCCCCAGCCCGTCGTCGCCCCGCGCATTCAGGCGCCGGCCGCCCTGCCGGCGCATCTGCGCGAGTTGAGCGGCAGCCTGCTCGGCGTGCCGGCCGGGGCCGACGTCGAGTTGGCCCTGCTGCTGGTGGATGAAAAAGACCGGCCGGGGCGCCTGCTGAGCAATGCCACGCTGACCGGCAGCGGCGCGGCCCTGGCGTTTCGCCTGAGCTTCAACCCCGCGTCCTTCCCCCTGGGCGGGCGGGTGGAACTGCGCGGCCGGGTCAGCCAGGCCGGCCGGTTGATCCTGCGGCTGCCGTCACGACCCATCCTCACCCCCGAGAGCCAGGTCCTGGGCCCGCTGCAACTGGAGCGCGCACCATGATCAAACCCCTGGCGCTGCAGACCGCCCTCAGCGAACTCCTGGGCGATGCGCAGCTGCTGGCGCAGAACCTGCCCGGCACCGACCTCAAGCTCTGGTTGATAGGCGCGACCAATATGGACCGCGCCTTCAACCCGGACGAAACCCGGCGCATCCTCGCCGAGCCGCCCTACTGGAGCTTCTGCTGGGCCAGCGGCCTGGTGCTCGCGCGCTGGCTGACCGAACAGCCGGAATGGGTCTATGGCAAGCGGGTGCTGGATTTCGGCGCCGGCTCGGGGGTCGCCGCCATTGCCGCGGCCAAGGCCGGCGCGGCCGAGGTGGTGGCCTGTGACCTCGATCCGCTGGCGATCGAGGCCTGCCGGGCGAATGCGGCCCTCAACGGGGTAACGCTCAGCTATTCCAGCGACTTCTTCCAGGAGGAAGACCGCTTCGACCTGATCCTGGTCGCCGACGTGCTCTACGACCGCGCCAATCTTCCGCTGCTCGATCAGTTCCTCAGCCGCGGCCAGCAGGCCCTGGTGGCCGACTCCCGGGTACGGGATTTCCAGCACCCGCTTTACCAGCGCCTGGGGATCTTCGACGGCTGCACCTGGCCGGACCTGGCCGAGCCAGCGGAGTTTCGCCACGTCAGCCTGTACCACGCCCAGCGCCCCTGAAGGCGCCGGCCGCCAGGTGCAAAAGCGGCGCTTGCCCTTGAAGCTTCGCGCCTGACGCGGGAAGCTATCGGCCTTTCCATTTCGCCTCGCCGAGCCTTGCCATGAGCGATACGCCCTATATCTTCGATGCCAACACCCTCAACTTCGACCAGGTGGTGCTGCAGAACTCCTTCCACAAGCCGGTGCTGGTGGACTTCTGGGCCGAGTGGTGCGCGCCCTGCAAGGCCCTGATGCCGCTGCTGGCGCAGATCACCGAAGGTTATCGGGGCGAGCTGCTGCTGGCCAAGGTCAACTGCGACCTGGAACCGGACGTGGTCACGCGCTTCGGCATCCGCAGCCTGCCCACGGTGGTCTTGTTCAAGGATGGCCAGCCGGTCGACGGTTTTGCCGGTGCCCAGCCGGAGTCGGCGATCCGCGCCATGCTCGCACCCCATGTGCAGGAGCCGCCGGAACCGGTGGCCGATCCGCTGGAAAACGCCCAGGCGCTGTTCGCCGAGGGCCGTATCGGCGAAGCAGAAGGCCTGCTGCAGCAGGTGCTGCAGGCGCCGGAGGCGGAACCGCAAGCGGCGGCGCTGATCCTCTATGCCCGCTGTCTGGCCGAACGCGGCGCCCTCGACGAGGCACGGGACATCCTCGAGCGGGTCAAGGGCGATGAGCAGAAACAGGCCCTGGCCGCGGCCCGGGCGCAACTGACCTTCCTGCGCCAGGCCGCCGACCTGCCGGAGGTGGCCAGCCTGAAGAGCCGCCTGGCGCAGAATGCCGAGGACGATGAGGCGGTCTATCAACTGGCCATCCAGCAACTGGCGCGCCAGCAGTACGAGCCGGCTCTGGAGGCACTGCTGAAGCTGTTTATGCGCAACCGCGGCTACGCCGACGGCCTGCCGCACAAGACCCTGCTGCAGGTGTTCGACCTGCTGGGCAACGACCACCCCCTGGTCACCAGCTACCGCCGCAAGCTGTACCAGGCGATTTATTGAGGGTGCCACAGCCATGCCGAAGCGCTTTCACAGGGCCGGATGGGGCGTAGCTGGATACCCGCCTTCGCGGGTATGACGGGTAATGTTGGGGCGGGCGAACCCCGCGCCGTTTTATCCGCCTCAGCCCAGCCAGCGATAAAGCGGCGTATCGCCGCCGCTTTCCACCCGCACCTGGGCATGGTGCCGCAGGCGTACCAGCAGGCGTTTGCCGGCCTCGGCGCTGCCCGCCAGAGCGCTCAGTTCGGCGAGCAGCGCGGTCCCTTCCATCTGCCCCGCCTGACGCAACAGCTCCAGGCTGACCGGCCAGAGCGGATCGCCGCCGGCCGCGGGCTGCGCCTGGGGCTCGGCCACCGGGGGGCGGGCGTCCGGCACCCGTGCGGCCAACTGCGCCCAGTCCTGGGCATCCAGTTCCACCGTCAGGTCCACCGGCCAGTCACCAATGGTTCCGCGAATACGCATGGTCCTCTCCCTTCACCGTGAAGCCTTATGCTCCCACGCAGCCAGGGCAACGCCAAGCAGCACTGGTCAAGGGCCCTTAAAAATTGTTATAACGTAACATCTCCTGACCGACCCACTGGAACCCCACCCATGCGCCGCCTGCTGCTTGCCTTGCCCTTCGCCATGTTGCCCCTGGCCATCGCCCAGGCCGCCGACGCCGCCCATGAGCATCAGCATGAGCATGAGGCCCATGGCAGCCTCGACGCCCACGAACACGGTGTGGCCCAGTTGAACGCGGCGCTGGACGGCAAGACCCTGGAACTGGAGCTGGAAAGCCCCGCGATGAATCTGGTGGGCTTCGAACATGCCGCCCAGAGCGCGGCCGACCAGGCCAAGGTGGCCGCCGCCCGGGCACAGCTGGAGCAACCCCTGGTCCTGTTCGCCCTGCCCGCCGCGGCGGGCTGCCAGGTGGCCAAGCAAGAATTGGAAAGCCCCCTGTTCGGCGATGCGGCCCACGACGAGCATGAAGATGAACATGAAGACGCGCATGCCGACGAGGAAAACCACAGCGAGATCCACGCCCACTACCAGTTCGCCTGCAGCGCACCCGAGGCCTTGCAGCAGCTCGATCTAGGCACCCTGTTCAGCCGCTTCCCCGCCACCCAGAAAATTCAGGTACAACTGATCGGCCCCAACGGCCAGCAAGGCGCGGAACTGAGCCCGAGCAATAGCCAACTGGCGTTCTGATTCTTGGGTTGAGGCGGCAAAGATTCGCGGGTTTCACCCGCCCGGAAACGCGCGACCATGAGGTTGTAGGGGCGAATTCATTCGCCTGGCGGGCGGCCATTTTATTCATTTCGACCTTCGCGGATCTATGAACCCTCTGATCGAACTCACCGACCTCGGCTTCGCCTGGCCCGGCCAAGCCGAGCTGCTGGATATCCCCCGTTTTCACCTGGCCCGCGGCGAGACGCTGTTTCTCAAGGGGCCCAGCGGCAGTGGCAAGACCACCCTGCTCGGCCTGCTAGGCGGGGTGCAGAAACCCGGGCGCGGCAGCATCCGCTTGCTGGACCAGGAGCTCACGGCGCTGTCTGCCAGCGGCCGCGATCATTTCCGGGTCGATCACACCGGCTACATCTTCCAGCAGTTCAACCTGCTGCCCTTTCTCTCGGTACGGGAGAACGTCGAGCTGCCCTGTCACTTCTCCAAGCTACGCGCTCAGCGCGCCCGGCAACGCCACGGCAGCATCGACCAGGCCGCCGCCACCCTGCTGGCCCACCTCGGCTTGCGGGACCGCCAACTGCTGGAACGCCGCGCCGACAGCCTGTCGATCGGCCAGCAACAGCGGGTCGCCGCCGCCCGCGCGTTGATCGGCCAGCCGGAGCTGGTGATCGCCGACGAGCCTACCTCGGCACTGGACAGCGATGCCCGCGAAGCCTTTCTGCGCCTGTTGTTCGACGAATGCCGCGAGGCCGGTGCCAGCCTGCTGTTCGTCAGCCACGACCAGAGCCTGGCGCCGCTGTTCGACCGCAGCCTGTCCCTGGCCGAACTCAACCGCGCCACTCGCCTGCAGGAGCTTTGATATGTATCTGTTGCGTCTGGCCCTGGCCAGCCTGGCCAACCGCCGCTTTACCGCGCTGCTCACGGTGTTCGCCATCGCCCTGTCGGTGACCCTGCTGCTGGCCGTCGAGCGGGTGCGCAGCGAAGCCCGCGCCAGTTTCGCCAGCACCATCAGCGGCACCGACCTGATAGTCGGCGCCCGCTCCGGTTCGGTGAACCTGCTGCTGTATTCGGTGTTTCGCATCGGCAACGCCACCAACAATATCCGCTGGGACAGCTTCCAGCAGGTCGCCAAGCACCCCCAGGTCAAGTGGGCGATCCCGATTTCCCTCGGCGATTCCCACCGCGGCTACCGGGTGATGGGCACCAGCGCGGCCTATTTCGCGCACTACCAGTACGGCCGCGGCCAGGCCCTGCGCCTGGCCAAGGGCCGCGCCTTCGCCGACGACCCCTTCGAGGTGGTGCTCGGCGCCGAGGTGGCGGACACCCTGGATTACCAGCTGGATCAGCAGCTGGTGCTGGCCCATGGCGTCGCCACCATCAGCCTGGTCAAGCACGACGACAAGCCCTTCCGCGTGGTCGGCGTGCTGGCGCGCACCGGCACCCCGGTGGACCGCACCCTGCATGTGTCCCTGGCCGGCATGGAGGCCCTGCATGTCGACTGGCAGAACGGCATGCCGGCCCGGGGCGCGGCGAAGGTCAGCGCCGAGCAGGCGCGCGAGCTGGACCTGACGCCCAAGGCCATCACCGCCATCTTGCTGGGCCTCAATAGCAAGATCGCCACCTTCAGCCTGCAGCGGGCGCTCAACGAGTTCCGTGGCGAGCCCCTGCTGGCGATCCTGCCCGGCGTGGCCCTGCAGGAACTCTGGAGCCTGATGGGCACGGCGGAACAGGCGCTGTTCGTGGTCTCGCTGTTCGTGGTGTTGACCGGGTTGATCGGCATGCTGACGGCCATTCTCACCAGCCTCAACGAGCGTCGCCGGGAAATGGCGATCCTGCGTTCGGTGGGCGCGCGGCCCTGGCACGTCGCCAGTTTGTTGATAGTCGAGGCCTTCGCCCTGGCCCTGGCCGGGGTGCTGCTGGGCATCGCCCTGCTCTACCTGGGCATCGCCCTGGCCCAGGCCCCGGTGCAGGCCTATTACGGACTGTACCTGCCGTTGGCCCTGCCGAGCGGCTATGAGTGGACGCTGCTCGGCGCTATCCTGGGCGCCGCCCTGCTGATGGGCTGTGTGCCGGCCTGGCGCGCCTACCGGCAGTCCCTGGCCGATGGCCTGTCGATCCGTTTATGAGGATTTCTTGCATGCCGCGTCTTAGCACCCTGTTGCTCGCCCTGTTGCTGGTCGCGGCACCGGCCTGGGCCGAAGAGGCGAAAGAGCTGACCTGGTCTGAACTAATGCCGCCGGATGCCGCGCCACCGGCGCCACCGCCGACCATGCATGACCTGTCGCAACTGGCCGACACCCTGGCGGCCGAGAGCGGCCCGGCCATGGTCCAGCAAGCGCCGGCCGCGCCCGTGGTCCAGGCCCTGGATGGCAAGGCGGTCAAGCTGCCGGGTTATATAGTGCCGCTGGACGTGACCGAGGAAGGCCGGGTGGTGGAATTCCTGCTGGTGCCCTACTTCGGCGCCTGCATCCATGTACCGCCACCGCCCTCCAACCAGATCGTCCACGTCAAGAGCGAGCTGGGCGTGCTGATGGATGCGCTCTACCAGCCGTTCTGGGTCGAGGGCCCGCTGCGGGTCGAGGCCAGCAGCAGCGAACTGGCCGAAGCCGGTTACACCATGGATGCCGAGAAGATCTATGTCTACGAGTCGCCCGAGGGTTGATGGGCAATTGATGCGCCGCCCGTAGATACCGTTTCGTAGGTCGGGTTAGCGCAGCGTAA
>DATDTH010000185.1:0-5015 GCA_035290985.1 Pseudomonas sp.
GGCCGGCGCTGTCGATGATCGGCCGCGCCGAACTGCGCGGGCAGATCCAGCCCGGCGACACCCTGATCGAGGCCACCTCCGGCAACACCGGGATCGCCCTGGCCATGGCCGCCGCGATCAAGGGTTATCCGATGATCCTGATCATGCCGGACAACTCCAGCGCCGAGCGCAAGGCGGCGATGACCGCCTATGGGGCGGAGCTGATCCTGGTCAGCAAGGAGGAGGGCATGGAGGGCGCCCGCGACCTGGCCGAGCGCCTGCAGAACGAGGGCCGCGGCAAGGTCCTGGACCAGTTCGCCAACGGCGACAACCCCGAGGCCCACTATGTCGGCACCGGTCCGGAAATCTGGCGCCAGACCCAGGGCAGCATCACCCATTTCATCAGTTCCATGGGTACCACCGGCACCATAATGGGGGTGTCGCGCTACCTCAAGGAGCAGAACCCGGCGGTGCAGATCATCGGCCTGCAGCCCCAGGAAGGCGCCGCGATCCCGGGCATCCGTCGCTGGCCCCAGGCCTACCTGCCGAAGATCTACCAGGCCGAGCGGGTCGACCATATCGTCGACATGGGCCAGGACGAGGCCGAGGACGTGATGCGCCGCCTGGCCCGTGAGGAAGGCATTTTCTGTGGAGTTTCGTCCGGCGGCGCGGTAGCCGCGGCCCTGCGTCTGTCCCGCGAAGTGGAAAACGCGGTGATAGTCGCGATCATCTGCGACCGGGGCGACCGCTACCTGTCGACGGGCGTCTACGACGTGCAGTCCTGACCATGGCCAAACGTAGTGGTGACCTGCGCTTCCAACCCAGCGGCGGCAGCCGTGCGCCGCAGATTCCGGTCGGCAAGAAGCAGAAACTGAAGATCGAGCGCCTGGCCAACGACGGCCGCGGCATCGCCTTTGTGGAGGGTCGCACCTGGTTCGTCGCCGGCGCGTTACCCGAGGAAGAGGTAGAGGTCCGGGTGCTCGGTGCCCGCAGCCAGGTGGTCGAGGCCCGGGTCGAACGCATTTTCACCAGCAGCCCGCTGCGTCGCGCCGAGGCCTGCGCCCACGCCAAACACTGCGGCGGTTGCAGCCTGCAGCACCTGCCCCATGCCGAGCAGTTGGCCCTCAAGCAGCGCCTGCTGGCCGAGCAATTGAGCCGGGTCGGTGGGTTGGAGCCGCAGGTTTGGGCCGCGCCGCTGGTCGGTCCGGAACTGGCCTACCGCCGTCGCGCCCGCATCGCCGTGCGTTGGGATGCCAAGGCCAAGCGGCTGGAGGTCGGCTTTCGCGCGGCGTCCAGCCAGGACATAGTCGCGATCGCCGCCTGCCCGGTGCTGGTACAACCCTTGCAACCGATCATGGCCGGTCTGGCTGCGCTGCTCGGGGGGCTGGACAAGCCCCAAGCCGTGGGCCATGTCGAGTTGTTCCAGGGCACGGCCAGCGCCGTTCTGGTGCGCCATACCGCGCCCCTGCCCGAGGCCGATCTGGCCCGTCTGCGGGCTTTTTGCGAGACGCATCAGGCGCAGCTCTGGCTGCAGGGCGAAGGGGCTCCGCAGCCCGTCGACGGCGGCCAGGGCCTGGGCTATCGCCTGGACACCTGGGGACTGGAACTGCAGTACCGGCCGGGGGACTTTATCCAGGTCAACGAGCCGGTGAACGAGGCGATGGTCGCCCAGGCGCTAGACTGGTTGGCAGCGAGTGCCGATGAGCGGGTGTTGGACCTGTTCTGCGGTCTGGGCAATTTTGCCCTGCCACTGGCCCGCCAGGTGCGTGAAGTGGTGGCGGTGGAAGGCGTGGCGGCGATGGTCGAGCGCGGAGCGCGGAATGCGACGGCCAATGGGCTGAGCAATCTGCACTTTCACCAGGCCGACCTGTCGAACCCGCTGCTCGACGCGTACTGGGCCGCCCAGGGTTTCTCCGCGGTGCTGCTGGATCCGCCCCGGGATGGGGCCTGGGAGGTGGTGCGTCGGCTCGGTGCCCTGGGCGCCAAGCGGGTGCTCTATGTGTCGTGCAACCCGGCGACCCTGGCGCGGGATGCCGCCGAGTTGGTCAAGCAGGGTTACCGGCTAAAACGGGCCGGCATCCTCGACATGTTCCCGCAGACGGCCCATGTCGAGGCCATGGCATTATTCGAGGCGGACTAGGACGTTCGCGTAATCTGCCTGACCGCGAAGCGGTTCGCGCCGGCCTATTCAGTAGGTGGGCGCAACGTTTCGAGCGGCAGGCGCGCATCGATGCGGGCAAACCCGCGTCGTAGGGAAGGGTAGGTACATGGTACAGGTGAGAGTGCATCAGCCGATCAATACCGACGGCAGCATCAACCTCGAGGCCTGGCTCGATCATGTGGTCAGCGTCGACCTGGCGCTGGATCGCGAGGCGCTGAAGAGCGCCTGCGAGTTCGCCCGTGAAGCCGAGCAGCAGGCCAATGCGGCCCAGAACCTCTGGGCCGAGGGCACCTCGAGTTTCCAGACCGGTCTGGAAATCGCCGAGATACTCGCCGACCTCAAGCTCGACCAGGAATCCCTGGTGGCCGCGGTGATCTACCGCGGCGTGCGCGAGGGCAAGATTACCCTGGCCGCGGTGCACCAGCGCTTCGGCCCGGTGGTGGCCAAGCTGATCGAGGGCGTGTTGCGCATGGCTGCCATCAGCGCCAGCCTCACCCCGCGCCACTCCCTGGTGCTGGGCACCCAGGCCCAGGTGGAGAACCTGCGCAAGATGCTGGTGGCCATGGTCGATGACGTGCGCGTCGCCCTGATCAAGCTCGCCGAGCGCACCTGCGCCATCCGCGCGATCAAGAACGCCGACGACGAGAAGCGCCACCGGGTCGCCCGCGAGGTGTTCGAGATCTATGCCCCACTGGCCCACCGCCTGGGCATCGGCCATATCAAGTGGGAGCTGGAGGACCTGTCCTTCCGTTACCTGGAACCCGAGCAATACAAGCAGATCGCCAAGCTGCTGCATGAGCGTCGGCTGGACCGCGAACTCTTCATCACTGAAGTGATGGCCCAGCTCAAGGGCGAGCTGGCCGACACCGGGGTGCAGGCCGATATCAGCGGCCGGGCCAAGCACATCTATTCCATCTGGCGCAAAATGCAGCGCAAGGGCCTGGAATTCAGCCAGATCTACGACGTGCGCGCCCTGCGCGTGCTGGTCCCGGAAGTGCGCGACTGCTACACCGCCCTGGGCATCGTGCATACGCTGTGGCGGCACATTCCCAAGGAGTTCGACGACTACATCGCCAACCCCAAGGAGAACGGTTACCGCTCGCTGCATACCGCGGTGATCGGCCCGGAAGGCAAGGTGCTGGAGGTGCATATCCGCACCCACGCCATGCACGAGGAAGCCGAGCTGGGGGTCTGCGCCCACTGGCGCTACAAGGGCACCGACGTCAAGGCCAGCTCCAACCATTACGAGGAGAAAATCTCCTGGCTGCGCCAGGTCCTCGAGTGGCACGAGGAGCTCGGCGATATCGGCGGCCTGGCCGAGCAGCTGCGGGTCGATATCGAACCGGACCGGGTCTACGTGTTCACCCCGGACGGTCATGCCATCGACCTGCCGAAGAACTCCACGCCGCTGGATTTCGCCTACCGGGTGCACACCGAAATCGGCCATAACTGTCGCGGCGCCAAGGTCAACGGGCGCATCGTGCCGCTGAACTACAGCCTGCAGACCGGTGAGCAGGTGGAGATCATCACCAGCAAGCACGGCACGCCGAGCCGTGACTGGCTCAACTCGAACCTGGGCTATATCACCACCTCGCGGGCGCGGGCGAAGATCGTCCACTGGTTCAAGCTGCAGGACCGCGACCAGAACGTCGCCGCTGGCAAGACCCAGCTCGAACGCGAGCTGGCGCGCCTGGCCCTGCCCCATGTCGACTTCGAGCGCCTGGCGGAAAAAGCCAATCTGAAAACCGCCGAGGACCTGTTCGCCTCCCTCGGTGCCGGGGACCTGCGCCTGGCCCACCTGATCAACCTGGCCCAGCAACTGGCCGAGCCGGAGCGGGACTTCGACCAGCTCGAGCTGATTCCGCGCAAGCAGCACGGCGGCATCAAGCCGGGCAAGCGCGGTGACATCCAGATCCAGGGCGTCGGCAACCTGCTGACGCAGATGGCCGGCTGCTGCCAGCCACTGCCCGGCGACCCGATAGTCGGCTTTATCACCCAGGGCCGTGGGGTCAGCATCCACCGCCAGGACTGCGCCTCGGTGCTGCAGTTGGGCGGTCGCGAGCCGGAGCGGATCATCCAGGTCAACTGGGGGCCGGTGCCGGTGCAGACCTACCCGGTGGACATCGTGATCCGCGCCTACGACCGTTCCGGCTTGCTGCGCGACGTGTCCCAGGTGCTGCTCAACGAGCGGATCAACGTGCTGGCGGTCAATACCCGCTCGGACAAGGCCGACAACACCGCGGCCATGTCCCTGACCATCGAGATTCCCGGGCTGGATGCCCTGGGGCGGCTGCTGGGGCGTATCTCCCAGTTGCCGAACATCATCGAGGTGCGCCGCCACCGCAGCGCTGGCTGATTGGTGGCCTGTGTGGCTAGTTTACTTAGTCAATTTCGGCGGTCCGGCGGCCCGGCGGCCGAGGCTCCGATACGGCGTTGCCGCTCCTCGCCATAGCGGGCTATGACTCGTCGCGGCGCCTTGTCTCGAAACCTCAGCCACTCGAACTTGAGTTAACCCACTAACCGTACAGGCCACTACAACTGGATCGGATCTGCCCCATGTACCAACTCGACGACCTGCTGCACCTGATGGCCCGTCTGCGCGACCCGCGGCACGGCTGTCCCTGGGACCTGAAACAGGACTACGCGAGCATAGTGCCGCATACCCTGGAAGAGGCCTACGAGGTGGCCGACGCCATCGAGCGTGGCGATTTCGAGCACCTGCCGGGGGAGCTCGGCGACCTGCTGTTCCAGGTGGTGTACTACAGCCAGCTGGCGCGGGAAGAGGGGCGTTTCGATTTCGCCGCGGTGGTCGATGGCATCACCCGCAAGCTGGTTCGCCGACATCCCCATGTGTTCCCGACCGGCGAGCTGCATG
>DATDTH010000186.1:0-4125 GCA_035290985.1 Pseudomonas sp.
CTGCCTGCGCGACTGGACCCAGGGCGCGCGCCCCGAGGTGGTCACCCTGGTCAATGATGCGTTTCGTACCGACTCCCAGGGCGAGATCCGCACCGCGCGGGTGCTGGCCCTGCGCCGGCTGGATATCCAGGACGAGCGCTGGCAGCGGGCGATGAAGGCCATCGGCGAAGCCTGCCAGGTGATCGGCTCCAAGTCGTACATGCGGATCTATGAGCGGGTCGGTGATACCGAGCAGTACACGCCCATCAGCCTTGATATTGCGGGGGTGTGACATGGCCACACCAACGAAGAAACAGATTGCTGCCGGGCAGCGGCGCAGCCTCAAGGCTATGCGCAGCAAACTGCTGGAAATGGCCGTCGTTTGGGGGGACGTGGACGAATACCACGTCAGCATCCTGACCGAGGCTGCCGAGAAGCTGCTCGACGTCCATGCCGAGCTGCTGGAAGTCGCAGAGGAGGCGGTCTGATATGTCCCTTCTACACGACATTGATTATGAGCAAACCACGCTCCTGCAGCTCATCCAGCAGGCTGAGCAAAGCCACAAGGACACCTTCGACTTGGTGCGGCTCTCGCTCGATTCCGGCCGCGACATGATCTTCCTGGCCGTCAGTGCCGACAATCTCGATGGTCTGGGCATGGTGCTCGAAGGCCTGCAGGAAATGCGGGGGGAAGGCTGATATGGCCATCAGCAAAGCCATCCTCAGCAAAATCCACATCGCCAAGCAGCAGCTGGGCCTAGAGGACGAGACCTATCGGGCCCTGCTGGGCCGCGTCTGCGGGGTGCGATCCGCCAAGGAGCTGACCGACAAGCAAGCCTCTATGGTGCTCAAGGAGTTTGAGCGCCTGGGCTTTAAACCGATGCCCAGCAAGACCAAAGGCAAGCCGCATAACTTCGACCAGATGTCGGCACGCATCACCAAGATCGAGGCGCTGCTGGCCGATATGCGCTTGCCCTGGGCCTACGCTGATGCGCTGGCCCGGCAGATGTTCAAGGTCGAGTTCGTTGCCTGGTTGAAGGCACCGAAACAACTCGACGCGCTGATCGCGGCGCTACATGTCGAGCAGGAGAAGCGCGGCCTGTTCGCCAATGTGGAACAGCTCCTGGAGCTGCTTGGAGAGCGTGATCCAGATTGGCAGGTGGATTTGGAAGCCCTGCCAGCGGGCTGGGAGCGTCGTCGTCCAATCCTCAAATCGTTGATTGAAACGCTTACTGCTGCAGCTGCTGCTCGGGGGCTGCTGTGATGGTTCCAGAAGTGGTTCTGCCCGTACTGCAGTGGCTCGCTACTACCTCGACCCTAAGCGCCATAGCGCTGGGCGTGCTCGATGGCGTGAGGAGCAAATGATGCAGATTCAGTGCCCTTGCTGCGGTGAGCAGTTCCCGTTCGAGGCCGGATTCGCTGACGCGGACGGCAAGCAACTCGCGGCGCTGTTTGCCAAGCTGGATCCCAAGCTGGGCCGGGCGGTGCTGGGCTACCTGCGCCTGTTCAGCCCGGCCAAGCGTGGCCTGCGCATGACCAAAGCCGTTCGCCTCGTCGAGGAGCTGCTCGCCCTGGTCGAAGTCGGCCAGGTACAACGTGACGCCCGCACTGATGAATCCAAGCCCGCGCCGCCACGTCTGTGGACGGCGGGCATCGAGCAGATGATCGTTCAGCGTGAACGCCTGCAACTGCCGCTGGAGAACCACAACTACCTGCGCGCCGTGGTGTTTGGCATCGCCTCGGATCCCGCTCAGGTTCAAGCCGCTGCGCCGGCCAAGGCTCAGCGTGCGACCACAACGCCGCAACAGACCATGCAAGACGCAATCGGCCGCATCGACGCCGATCTGCGTCTCGGGATCATCAATAAAGAGGAAGGCGAGCGCCGCGTCGCGGCGCTGAGGGGGCATGCATGAAACCAGCATCAGCGATGGCCGAGAAGCGCCACGAGCTGCTCAGCGATATCGCTGATCACATTGCGAAGACACTGACCGACCACCAAGTTCCAGAAGACCTGGCCGAACAAGCCGGCGCAGCAGCTGCCGATCACCTCTCGGTCGCCTGGGCCGGCAGCACCGTCTGCTTTCCCAAGGACCATCGGTACAAACTCACCAAGCGCGACCTGCGCATCCTGGCCGAATTTAATGGCCGCAACCATCACGCTCTGGCTCAGAAGTGGGATCTGACCGAGAACGCCATCTATAAGCTGCTGAAGCGAGTCCAGGACAGGAAGTTCGATCGCGACCAGGGCAAACTCGACCTCACCCCCCTCGATTTCTAGCCCGCCCCGGCGTTGCCCACTCGGCAACGCCTTTTCACGTCCTATCCCTCTATATTCCCTTTCCTGCCACAATATCCCGCAATTATCTCGCTTTTCCCTGTGGGTTTATCTCACTCAAGAACAATACGGCGTTAAAAACAGGTTCGGAATGCTCATTTACACCTCGTAAACTCGCATGCGAGCCCAGTCCGCTTCCTCACCTGTTTTTGCCTTGTCTCGGCTGCCTCGCCAACGTTTTTCAACGGCCTGCTTGGCCTGCTAAGGGCCCTGACTTGACCGCGATCAAGAGACGCCGCCACGGCGCTTGAGCGCGGCCAGGGCAGGGGGTAGCGTGCCGACAAGACCAACCGAATCAGTGAGGTATTCCCATGAATGCGCCCGAACGGCTTATCAGCATGGCCGAGGTGCCCGGCGCGCCCTTCTACCAGCCCCTGGGCAACGAGGAGGTGCTGTTCGAGCAGGCCTGGCGCCATGGCATGCCGGTGCTGATCAAGGGGCCGACCGGCTGCGGCAAGACCCGTTTCGTCCAGTACATGGCCCATCGCCTGAACCTGCCGCTCTACACCGTGGCCTGCCATGACGACCTGAGCGCCGCCGACCTGGTCGGTCGCCACCTGATCGGCGCGCAAGGCACCTGGTGGCAGGATGGCCCCCTGACCCGCGCGGTGCGCGAGGGCGGCATCTGCTACCTGGACGAAGTGGTGGAGGCGCGCCAGGACACGGCGGTGGTGCTGCATCCCCTGGCCGATGACCGGCGCGAGCTGTTTATCGAGCGCACCGGTGAAGCCCTGCGGGCGCCGCCGGGCTTTATGCTGGTGGTGTCCTACAACCCCGGTTACCAGAACCTGCTCAAGGGCATGAAACCCAGTACTCGCCAGCGCTTCGTCGCCATGCGCTTCGACTACCCGCCGGTGGCCGAGGAAGAGCGCATAGTCGCCCGCGAGGCCCAGGTGGAGGCGCCGCTGGCCGCCCAGGTGGTCAAGCTCGGCCAGGCGTTGCGCCGGTTGAACCAGCAGGACCTGGAGGAGGTGGCCTCGACCCGCCTGCTGATCTTCACTGCGCGGATGATCCGCTCAGGCATGAGCCCGCGTGACGCCTGCCTGGCCTGCCTGGCCGAGCCGCTGTCGGACGACCCCGCCACGGTTGCTGCGCTGATGGACGTGGTCGATGTTCACTTCGGCTGAACCGCTGGCCAGCCCGGCCCGGCGCCTGCCGGGCGATCTGGCGATGTGGCTGTTCATCTTCGCCGAGCTGGCGGTCTTCGGTATTCTGATCCTCACCTTCGCGGTGACCCAGCGACTCAACAGCGAACTCTTCCATGAGGGCCGGCAGGCGCTGGACAGCTCCATCGGCCTGGCCCTGACCCTGAGCCTGCTGACCTCGGGGCTGCTCGCGGCCTTGGCGGTGGAGCAGGTGCGTCAGCTGCGGCCACTGCGCGCCGCCTGGCTGCTGGTCGCGGCCCTGGCGTCGGCCTGCCTCTACCTGGTGCTGAAACTCGAGGAATACGGCCATCTGCTGAGCCTGGGCCTGGACCTCGAGGCCAACACCTTCTTCACCCTGTACTGGCTGCTCACCGGGTTTCATTTCCTCCATGTGCTGCTGGGCATGCTGATACTCGGCTGGATGGCCAACCGCTGCCGCCTGCATGCCTACGGCCCGGGGAACTGCAGCGCACTGGAATCCGGCGTGCTCTATTGGCACATGGTCGATCTGGTCTGGGTGCTGTTATTTCCGCTGGTCTACCTGCTCAATTGACGAGGGCCGTCATGTCCGCTTCGAAGATCCTGATCGGCTGCTGGCTGGGGCTGGCGGCGTTGTCCAGCGCCAGTGTGCTGCTGGGCAACGGCGGCGCGACCCGCGGCCTGGTG
>DATDTH010000187.1:0-3479 GCA_035290985.1 Pseudomonas sp.
AGGCGCCTTTGCCTGGTATTCAGTAAGAATGTGGTGGGGTGATGACCTGGGCCGCACTGCCCGGTTCACCCGTCCCGTGCCTCTGCAGGCTCGTGGTCGGCGGTGACCACGCGGGATGTGCCGCCGAAGCGTTCGGCAGCTGTTGACGGAGAGATAGCAGGTTGCATGCCAGTCTTGGGGTAATGGCGTTCGAGCCGCTATTTGCCGGCGATAAAGCGCCATAGCGCTGGTATTTGCGCCGATCAGTAAAGATCTTGAAAATAGGCCCGCACGCCACTTCGGCCATTCACTCTTGCAGTGAGCCGAACCAGAAAGGTGCAAATCTGCGTGCTTGTCCCTTTTTGGGGCAATTCAGCAGTGGGGTCGTGGGGTGCGCGCGCACCCGGGTATGGACGTGCCCTGCTCCCCTCGCCCATTTATGGGAGAGGGGCTGGGGAGGGGGCTGTAGTGGGTTTCGCCGAAGCGCTGCGGCGCGCACAGTGGCTTTGCGTAGGATGGGTTGAGCGCAGCGATACCCATGCTGAAAGACCGTAGGTCGGGTTAGCGAAGCGTAACCAGACATACGCAAAAGCCCGGCTACTTCTCCTCCAGCGTGAGGGCCGCGATCAGCTGCGGATCGATCCCCCAGTCACCGTGCAGGTACCAATCCTCGCCGATCATCTCGGCCGGGTGCATGGTGCGATCGGCGCCATTACCGCAGGCCAACTCCTTCGCCGGGCAATAGCGATCGCAGCCCCAGCAGATGCGCTCGGGATGCTTGGGTTGCAAGGGAAAGGGCTTTGCCATTGTTGACCCCCTTTTGGGATTGGCAGGCTGTTGAAAAACTACCTGCGTTGCCCCTCTTCAGGAAAATACGGGGGCGTTAAAAACACGCTCGGAATGCTCATTTACACTTCGTAAACTCGCATGCGAGCCCAGTCCGCTTCCTCGCCTGTTTTTGTCGGGGGCGCCTAGCCTTGTCTCGGCTGCCTCGCCTACATTTTTCAACGGCCTGTTGACCCCCAGGCTACCCAGGTCACAGGCAAAAGCCCTTGATCAGACGCAAGAACTGGAACTATCGGGCGCATTCCTGCCAGCGCGGGCGCCTGGCCTTTGTAGAAGCCGAAGCTACCGAGCTTGCCGAGCCTGCGCCCGATGATAGCGACGTCGGTATTTGCGCCGAGCAAACATTCTGGGCAAGCCCGACTGCGCGCTGCTTTACTGCTTGACGAGACTGCTTGGCGCCGCCCCGTATGCGGCGCATCTTATAAGTTCAATAGGTCAATGGCAGCTCAGTATGGCCAAGGTTTCAACAGGGGAATTAAATGCGCGTAAGCAATAAAACCAATAAGTGGAACCCGTCTATGACGGATGTGCATAACCAAGGTCATCTGGTTCACAATCCAAATATACCCAAGAATTTATACGTTCAATGGCGTAATGCCGATAGCCAGAAACGGATGCTTAAAGAAACAAGGGATGAACTGCAAGACCTCTGGATAGGTAATCAAGCCTTTAGCGCATCCAGCTTCGACAGAATGCTTAAGGTTTCCGGGATATCGGTACCCAATACCTACTACCGGAAAATATCCGAAGCAGAATGGGGGGCTATTACTATCAGCAGTGTCCCCAGTCCGTTCAAGCCCGTATTTGATTTTCATAACACGGCGAATTACCGCTACTGGATTTCCTCCTCTCTGAATAAGGTTAGAGCATTCGGTAATGAGAACTCCACGGATGACGGAGGTGTCATTATAAAATTGACGTTTTCGGCGGATATAAGACGTCCGGTAGGTTTTCCATTGAAAGCTCACCAGGAAGCGGGTGTTCAAAATAATCCACAAGCCATTGCTCTTCATCGCGAAGGCTTCGCTCAAATTGGCAATATTAATAAGGATAGCCAGATCAGTGAGATTCTAACCAGGGGGCTGGATCATAATCTGGGGTTTACCCGTAGCCATCTTGAATATTTAAAAGCAACTTTTACTGAACTCAGCCGGTTGTAGGACGCATCAAGTATTGAGTCCGCGGGTTTTCACCTTATCTTTTATTGGCCGATCGGCGAGCAAGGCCCATTTCCTGGCTGGCCAATGAATTCGCCCACAGCGCCAGGACAGCTGCGTGTTTTTCGTAGGATGGGTTGAGCGCAGCGATACCCATGCTGGAAGCCGGCACGCCACGCCACGCCACGCAGCGCCCGCTCAGAGGGGGCTTGCTATTCGACCGCCTCGGTCGCTACGTCGACCGTATCAGCCGCCTCGACTGCCTCGTCAACCGCATCGGTCGCCGCATCCTCCACCGCGTAGTCCAGGGCGTCCGCGTCTTGCGCCGAGGCGTCGACCGCGTCGCCGCTCGACGAC
Organism: Pseudomonas sp.; assembly: GCA_035290985.1. GTDB lineage: Bacteria > Pseudomonadota > Gammaproteobacteria > Pseudomonadales > Pseudomonadaceae > Aquipseudomonas. The sequence goes on from DATDTH010000187.1 coordinate 2,340, forward strand.
TCGTCGAGGTCGCTATCCGTGTCCAGCCGCTTCACCCAGTTGTTGTCCTTGTCGATCTGCACCATGCCTTCGGAACTCTCGGCCGGGTGGGCAATGGCCAGGTCGTTCTCGAAGGGTTGGATCGAATGGTAGTCCAGGGGGATGCGCAATGTGCCGCTCAGGTCGATGGCCCCGTCCCTTTCGCCACGGGTGACCACCGCCATTCCGCTGGAGAAATGGCTCACCTCGTCGTAGGGGAGCTGGAACGGCAGGAAGGCGCCCTGCCGGTCGATAAAGGCGTAGCGCTTGTTGCTGTCGTGTTGCACCAGCAGCGGCTGCTCGCCATCGAAATAGGCGATGGCGCTGTAGCCCTTGGGGTTGATCCTGTGCCCTTGCAGGTCGAAGACGTCGCGCCGGCTGCGCTCCTGGGACGAGGCATAAATGAAGTCGCCGCTTTGCGCCGCTTCGTCATAACGCGGCGGCAGAATCTCTTGGCCGGCCAGGGTGTAGGCCCCGTAAAACCCCTGGGTGCTGTAGGTCTGCTCGCCGATGCGGGCGGTGATCAGGTTGCCCGTGACGGTGGGATGCACGTAGCGCATCGGCAGTGTGAACCTGTGCCGCTTGAAGTCGTAAATGCCATAAGGCCCATTGGTTTCACGCTGCACCAGCAGCAGGTCGGCGTTGATCACCTGCTCGATATTCTCGAACGGCAGGGGCTTGGGTTCGCTGCTGCCCGCGGGGAAATAGTAGTAACCGATCTGCACCTCGGCGTCCGGGTCTGAGGGGTTCAGCGAGCGGGTCAGACTATAGAGCTCCGCCGTATCGGTGTAGGCCGCGTCCAGAAAGCGCGGCTTCACCAGCCAGTTCCCGGCGGCGTCGACGAAGCCCGCCTGCTCCGACTCCGGGTCGGTGGCGATATAGCGGGTCCGCGCAGGCTCCGCATTGCTCAGCACGAGCTGGGCCTGATGCTCTTCGAGCGGATCGAGCACATGGATGACGATACGCTGTGGCGTGGCCTCGAAATCGTAGCGCGCGCTGACCTGTTGCAGCGGGCCCGGCTCAGCCTGCAGAGCTTCAGCGCGTGTTTCCAGGTGTTTTTGCACCGCCTGGCTGCTCGGGTACTGGTCGAGTTCGTCCTGGGTCTGCAGCAGGGCCTCATGG
>DATDTH010000188.1:0-5921 GCA_035290985.1 Pseudomonas sp.
CGCAGCCTGGCCCATTCCATGGCCGCCAGCGTCAGCTACTTTCGCTCCCTGCCCCTGGGCTACCGGCCGCTGGTGCTCGACCAGTTGCGCAACATGGGCGGCACGCGCTTTTTTGTCTCCCTCAACGACAAGCCGCTGAGCATGCAGGTGTTGCCGGAAACCCCGCGCAAGCGCGCGGTGTTGGCGACGGTCGACCAGGTGCTGCGCGAACGCCTGGGCAAGCAGTTGGATCTCTCGGTGCAGTTCGTCGGCCCGGATGACCTGCGCATCTTCAACGGCGAGCTGACCCTCGAGGAGTTGCCGCGTTCCTGGGCCCATTACGCCCTGAGCCTGGAGCCGGTGGATCCGCCGGTGCTGGTGACCCAGATCCAGATCGCCCCGGATGAATGGCTGTATATCGCCACCTTGCTGCCCGAGCCCTATGTCAGCCTGGAGCCCCAGGGGCTGCCGCGCCAGCAGCTGTGGTTCATCCTGCTGACCAGCAGTTTCCTGTTGCTGTTCATCGGCCTGTTGGTGCATTGGCAGAGCCGGCCGCTCAAGCGACTGGCGCTGGCGGCGCGGGACATGTCCCTGGGGGCCGAGGTCGAACCCCTGGCGGAGGCCGGCGGCAGCGAGGTGGTGGAGGTCAGCCGGGCCTTCAATGCCATGCGCGAACGCATCGGCCGTTACCTGCGCGAGCGCAGCCAGCTGTTCAGCGCCATCTCCCATGACCTGCGCACGCCCATCACCCGCCTGCGGCTGCGGGTCGAGCTGCTGGAAGACGAGGGCGTGCAGACCAAGTTCGGCCGTGACCTGGACGAGCTGGAACTGCTGGTCAAGGGCGCCTTGCAGTGCGTCAAGGACACCGATATCCACGAAAATATCGAGCCGGTGGACCTCAACCAGCTGCTGCTCTGCGTGGTCGAACCGTACCTGGCGCCGGCCGGCAACGGCCGGGTGACCCAGCTGGGCGAGGCCGTCGCGCCTTATCCGGGCAAGCCCCTGGCGCTCAAGCGCTGCATCGGCAACCTGATCGACAATGCCCTCAAATACGGACAGAACGCCCACTTGCTGATCGAGGACGACGGCCAGGCCTTTGTCCTGCATGTCGACGACGAAGGCCCGGGCGTGCCGGAGCAGCGCCTGGAGCAGGTCTTCGAGCCGCATTTCCGCCTGGCCGGGCAGCAGCAGGGCTACGGCCTGGGGCTGGGCATCGCGCGCAATATCGCCCACAGCCATGGCGGCGAGGTGAGCCTGCGCAACCTGCGCGAAGGCGGTCTGCGCGTGACCCTGGTGCTGCCACGTTTTGCGTAAATGCCCTGTTGCGGTTCGGCGAACAAGCCCCATTGCGCCACCCGGATGTAGGGTGGACCGGGCGTCGCTACGCTCGGCGCGTAGTTCAGCGACAGTCCACCAGCGGCTGCTTCGCCAGCAAAGGGTGGGCGGCTCTAGCTTCTTATGTAACCGCTCCGTGACCTTTGCGCATCCCTTCGTTACCCGCGGACCTATGGGTCTTGGTTAGACTCCTGTGCAGCGCAAGCACTCGACTTGCTCCTGCATAACAACAAGAAACAAGGACCTCTTCATGAACGCGATCTCTCGCCTGACTGCTGCTATCTCCCTTGCCTCCTTATTGCCCCTGAGTGCCCTGGCCGGCCAGGTCGAAGTGCTGCACTGGTGGACCTCCGGTGGCGAAAAGCGCGCGGCCGACACCCTGCAGAAACTGGTCGAAGCCAAGGGCCATAGCTGGAAGGACTTCGCCGTCGCCGGCGGCGGTGGCGAAGCGGCCATGACCGTACTGAAAACCCGCGCGGTTTCCGGCAATCCGCCGGCGGCGGCGCAGATCAAGGGCCCGGATATCCAGGAGTGGGGCGAGCTGGGCCTGCTGGCCGACCTCGATCCGGTGGCCAAGGCGGCCAACTGGGATGCACTGTTGCCCAAGCAGGTGGCCGATATCATGAAGTACGACGGCGCCTATGTGGCGGTGCCGATCAATGTGCACCGGGTCAACTGGCTGTGGATCAACCCCGAGGTGTTCAAGCAGGCCGGCGCCACGCCGCCGACCACCCTCGCCGAGTTCTTCGTCGCGGCGGACAAGCTCAAGGCCGCCGGTTTCATTCCCCTGGCCCATGGCGGTCAGCCCTGGCAGGACGGCACCGTGTTCGAGGACCTGGTGTTCAGCATTCTCGGCGCGGACGGCTATCACAAGGCCTTTGTCGAGCAGGACAAGGCGACCCTGACCGGCGACAAGATGGTCGAGGTCTTCGCCACCTTGAAGAAGCTCCGCGGCTATATCGACGCCGATGCCGCCGGGCGCGACTGGAACAGCGCCACCGCGCTCTTGATCAACGGCAAAGCCGGCATGCAGGTGATGGGCGACTGGGCCAAGAGCGAGTGGAGCGCCGCCAACAAGGTGGCCGGCCAGGATTACCTGTGCCTGCCGTTCCCAGGTACCCAGGGCAGCTTCGCCTACAACATCGACTCCCTGGCCATGTTCAAGCTCAGCGACGCCGATGACCGTAAGGCTCAGGAAGACCTGGCTCGCACGGTGCTGGAGCCGGAGTTCCAGCAGTTCTTCAACCAGAACAAGGGCTCGATCCCGGTGCGCCAGGATCAGGACATGAGCCAGTTCGACGCCTGTGCCCAGCAGTCGATGCGCGACTTCAAGCAGGCCGCGGCGGGCAACGGCCTGCAGCCGAGCCTGGCCCATGGCATGGCCGCCTCCAGCTACGTGCAGGGTGCGGTGTTCGACGTGGTGACCAACTTCTTCAACGATCCCGATGCGGATCCGAAGAAGGCCGCCCAGCAACTGGCCGCCGCCATCCAGGCGGTGCAGTAGGGCGTTCGCCGCCGGCGGAGCCGGCGGCATTTTCCTGATTCAGTCCAGCGGCAGGTGAATCGCAGGCCCCCGTACAGGGGGTTGGGGATTCGTTCGCCCTGTCGTTGGGCAAACTTCGCCGTTCGACTCACTCTTCACGGAGCCCTCCATGAGCTCAACCGCCGTTTTCGCCAAGGCCTCGCCACTGGATGCGCTGCAACGCTGGCTGCCCAAGCTGGTGCTGGCGCCGAGCATGCTGATCGTGCTGGTCGGCTTCTATGGCTACATCCTCTGGACCTTCGTCCTGTCCTTCACCGGCTCGCGCTTTATGCCGAGCTACAACTGGGTCGGCCTGCAGCAGTACGCCCGGCTGCTGGACAACGATCGCTGGTGGGTGGCGAGCAAGAACCTGCTGCTGTTCGGCGGCCTGTTCATCGGTATCAGCCTGGTGCTCGGGGTGCTGCTGGCGGTACTGCTGGACCAGCGCATCCGCCGCGAAGGTTTTATTCGCACCATCTTTCTCTACCCCATGGCGCTGTCGATGATAGTCACCGGTACCGCCTGGAAGTGGCTGCTCAATCCCGGCCTGGGCCTGGACAAGCTGCTGCGCGACTGGGGCTGGGAAGGCCTGCGGTTCGACTGGCTGGTGGACCCGGATCGGGTGGTCTACTGCCTGGTGATAGCCGCGGTCTGGCAGTCCTCGGGTTTCGTCATGGCGCTGTTCCTGGCCGGGCTGCGCGGGGTGGACCAGTCGATCATTCGCGCCGCCCAGGTGGACGGCGCCAGCCTGCCGAACATCTACCTGCGCATCGTGCTGCCGAGCCTGGGGCCGGTGTTCTTCAGCGCGCTGATGATCCTGGCGCACATCGCGATCAAGAGCTTCGACCTGGTGGCCTCGATGACCGCCGGCGGTCCCGGCTACGCCTCCGACTTGCCGGCGATGTTCATGTACGCCCACACCTTCACCCGTGGCCAGATGGGCCTGGGCGCGGCCAGCGCGATCCTGATGCTCGGCGCGGTGCTGGCGATCCTGGTGCCCTACCTGTATTCCGAACTGAGGAGCAAGCGGCATGTCTAGCCTGGCGCGCAAACCCCTGCTGAGCTTTCCCCGCCTGGCCATCTACACCACCCTGCTGCTGGCCTGCGCGGTCTACCTGGTGCCGCTGGTGGTGATGCTGCTGACCAGCTTCAAGACCCCGGACGATATCCGCAGCGGCAACCTGCTGTCCTGGCCCGAGGTGTTCAGCGCCATCGGCTGGCTCAAGGCCTGGGACGGCATCGGCGGCTTCTTCTGGAACTCGGTGAAGATCACGGTACCGGCGGTGCTGATTTCCACCTTGCTCGGCGCGCTCAACGGCTACGTGCTGGCCATGTGGCGCTTTCGCGGCTCCCAGTTGTTCTTCGGCCTGCTGCTGTTCGGCTGTTTCCTGCCGTTCCAGGTGGTGCTGCTGCCGGCGTCCTTCACCCTCGGGCAACTGGGGCTGGCCAATACCACCGGCGGCCTGGTGCTGGTGCATGTGGTCTACGGGCTGGCCTTCACCACGCTGTTCTTTCGCAACTACTTCGTGAGCATTCCCGATGCCCTGGTGCGGGCGGCGCGCCTGGATGGCGCCGGCTTCTTCACCATCTTCGGACGGATCCTGCTGCCCATGGCGATCCCCATCGTGATGGTCTGCCTGATCTGGCAGTTCACCCAGATCTGGAACGATTTCCTGTTCGGCGTGGTGTTCGCCAGCGGCGACACCCAGCCGGTCACTGTGGCCCTGAATAACCTGGTCAACACCAGCACCGGGGCCAAGGAATACAACGTCGACATGGCCGCGGCGATGATCGCCGGGCTGCCCACGCTGGTCGTCTACATCTTGGCTGGCAAGTACTTCCTGCGCGGCCTCACCGCCGGCGCCGTCAAGGGTTGAAGCTGCTGCGCTCGGTGATGCGGCGTTGGAATCCGCCTTGCCTGCGCGGCCTGAGCTTCGCTCGAGACGCTTTCAAAAGTGGAGAAATGAAATGGCAACCCTCGAATTGCGCAATGTGCACAAAAGCTACGGCAGCGGCCTGGTCGACACCCTGAAGAAGATCGATATCGCGATCGACTCGGGCGAGTTCCTGATCCTGGTCGGACCGTCCGGGTGCGGCAAGTCGACCCTGATGAACTGCATCGCCGGGCTGGAGGAGATCAGCGGCGGGGCGATCCTGGTGGACGGCGCCGATATCAGCGGCATGAGCCCCAAGGACCGCGACATCGCCATGGTCTTCCAGTCCTATGCGCTGTACCCGACCATGAGCGTGCGCGACAACATCGCCTTCGGCCTGAAGATGCGCAAGATGGCCCCGGCGGCCATAGAGGAGGAAGTGGCGCGGGTGGCCAAGTTGCTGCAGATCGAGCACCTGCTGGCGCGCAAGCCTGGCCAGCTTTCCGGCGGCCAGCAGCAGCGGGTGGCCATGGGGCGCGCCCTGGCGCGGCGGCCGAAGATCTACCTGTTCGACGAGCCGCTGTCCAACCTGGACGCCAAGTTGCGGGTGGAGATGCGCACCGAAATCAAGCTGATGCACCAGCGGCTGAAGACCACCACCGTCTACGTGACCCACGACCAGATCGAAGCCATGACCCTGGGCGACAAGGTGGCGGTGATGAAGGACGGGGTGATCCAGCAGTTCGGCACCCCGCAGCAGATCTACAACGACCCGGCCAACCTGTTCGTCGCCAGTTTCATCGGTTCGCCGCCGATGAACTTCATCCCCCTGCGCCTGCAGCGGCGCGACGGCCAGCTCTGGGCGCTGCTGGATTCCGGCCAGGCGCGCTGCGAGCTGCCCCTGGGCGATCTGGAACCGGGCCTGGAACAGCGCGAGGTGGTCCTCGGCGTGCGCCCGGAGCAGATCCAGTTGGCCGCCGGCACCGAACTGCCGTCGATCCGCGCCGAGGTGCGGGTCGTCGAGCCCACCGGGCCGGACACCCTGGTCTTCGTCGAACTCAACCAGACCAAGGTCTGCTGCCGCCTGGCGCCGGATGCCGCGCCGCGGATAGGCGAAAGCACAGTGCTGCAATTCGATCCGACGAAAGTCCTGCTGTTCGACGCGCAAAGCGGGGAGCGGCTCGGCGGGTTGGCAAAGGTCCGCCCCCTTG
>DATDTH010000189.1:0-5376 GCA_035290985.1 Pseudomonas sp.
CCTTCGTCTACACCCGCCGCGAGCCCCTGGGGGTGGTCGCCGGCATCGGCGCCTGGAATTACCCGATACAGATCGCCCTGTGGAAATCCGCTCCGGCCCTGGCCGCCGGCAACGCGATGATCTTCAAGCCCAGCGAAGTCACCTCCCTGACCACCCTCAAGCTGGCCGAGATCTACACCGCGGCCGGACTACCCGCGGGCGTGTTCAACGTGCTGACCGGCAGCGGCCGCGAGGTCGGCACCTGGCTGACCGAGCACCCGCGCATCGAGAAGATCTCCTTCACCGGCGGCACCGACACCGGCAAGAAAGTGATGGCCAGCGCCTCCAGTTCCTCCCTGAAGGAAGTGACCATGGAGCTGGGCGGCAAATCGCCGCTGATCATCTTCGAGGATGCCAACCTCAACCGCGCGGCCGATATCGCGGTCATGGCCAACTTCTACAGCTCCGGCCAGGTCTGCACCAACGGCACCCGGGTCTTCGTGCCCCGCGCCCTGCAGGCGCGTTTCGAAGCCAAGGTGCTGGAACGGGTCAAGCGCATCCGCCTGGGCGACCCGACCCTGGAGACCACCAACTTCGGCCCCCTGGTCAGCTTCGCCCATATGGACAGCGTGCTCGGCTATATCGCCAAGGGCAAAGCCGAAGGCGCGCGCCTGCTCTGCGGCGGCGAGCGGGTGACCACCGGCGAACTGGCCAAGGGCGCCTATGTGGCCCCCACCGTATTCAGCGACTGCACGGACGACATGACCATAGTCCGCGAGGAAATCTTCGGCCCGGTGATGAGCATCCTGGTCTACGACGACGAGGCCGAAGTCATCCGCCGTGCCAATGACAGCCTGTTCGGCCTGGCCGCCGGCGTGGTCACCCAGGACCTCAACCGCGCGCACCGGGTGATCCACCAGCTGGAAGCCGGCATCTGCTGGATCAACACCTGGGGCGAGTCGCCGGCCGAGATGCCGGTGGGTGGCTACAAGCAGTCCGGTGTCGGCCGCGAGAACGGCCTGACCACCCTGACGCAGTACACCCGGATCAAGTCCATCGAGGTCGAGCTGGGCGATTACCACTCGGTGTTCTAGAGAGGCAGCTGCAAGCCACAAGCTTTAAGCCGCAAGGGAAGCAGCCGCAAGAGAAGCAGCTTCAAGCTTCAAGAGCGGAGCGGTTTTGGCTTTAGCTTGTTGCTTGTTGCTTGTTGCTTGTTGCTTACCTTTGAAGGGTGCTTTATGGAATTCGACTACATCATCATCGGCGCCGGTTCGGCCGGGAACACCCTGGCCGCCCGCCTGACCGAGGACAGCGACGTCAGCGTGCTGTTGCTGGAAGCCGGCGGGCCGGATTATCGCCTGGATTTTCGCACCCAGATGCCCGCGGCCCTGGCCTTTCCGCTGCAGGGCCGGCGCTACAACTGGGCCTACCGGACCGACCCGGAACCCCATATGGACAACCGGCGCATGGAGTGCGGCCGCGGCAAGGGCCTGGGCGGCTCGTCCCTGATCAACGGCATGTGCTACATCCGCGGCAATGCCCTGGACTATGACGGCTGGGCCCAGACCCCGGGGCTGGAGGACTGGAGCTACCTGGACTGCCTGCCGTATTTTCGCAAGGCGGAAACCCGCGACATCGGCGCCAACGACTACCACGGCGGCGACGGCCCGGTGCGGGTGACCACCCCGAAAGCCGGCAACAACCCGCTGTTCCACGCCATGGTCGAGGCCGGCGTGCAGGCCGGCTACCCACGCACCGACGACCTCAACGGTTATCAGCAGGAAGGCTTCGGCCCCATGGACCGCACCGTGACCCCCGAGGGCCGGCGCTCCAGCACCGCCCGCGGTTACCTGGGTATGGCCCGCGGCCGAGTGAACCTGCACATAGTCACCCACGCCCTGACCGACCGCATCCTGTTCGAGGGCAAGCGCGCCTGCGGTGTCGCCTACCTGAAAGGCGCCAGCGACACCTCGATCACCGCGCGGGCCCGGCGCGAAGTGCTGCTGTGCGGCGGCGCCATCGCCTCGCCGCAGATCCTGCAACGCTCCGGCGTCGGCCCGGCGGCCCTGCTCGAGGAACTGGCGATTCCCCTGGTGCACGACCTGCCGGGCGTCGGCCAGAACCTGCAGGACCACCTGGAGATGTACCTGCAGTTCGAGTGCGTCAAACCCGTTTCGCTCGCCCCGGCCCTGAAATGGTGGAACCAGCCGCCTATCGGTGCCCAGTGGCTGTTTCTCGGCAGCGGCACCGGGGCCAGCAACCAGTTCGAGGCCGGTGGTTTCATCCGTTCGCGCCCGGAATTCGAGTGGCCGAATATTCAGTACCACTTCCTGCCGGTGGCGGTCAGCTACAATGGCAGCAACGCCCACGACGGCCACAGCTTCCAGGCCCATGTCGGCTCCATGCGTTCGCCCAGCCGCGGGCGCATCCAGATCCGCTCCAGGGACCCGCGTCAGGACCCGAGCATACTGTTCAACTACATGGCCACCGAGCAGGACTGGCAAGAGTTCCGCGACGGCATTCGCATCACCCGCGAGATCATGGCGCAACCGGCCCTGGACCCCTACCGCGGCAAGGAACTGAGCCCCGGCGTCGGGGTGCAGAGCGATGCGGAGCTGGATGCCTTCGTCCGCCAGCATGCCGAGACGGCCTACCACCCCTCCTGCTCCTGCAAGATGGGCAGCGATCCGCTGGCCGTGGTCGACGGCCAGGGCCGCGTGCATGGCCTGCAGGGACTCCGGGTGGTGGACGCCTCGATCATGCCGCTGATCATCACCGGCAACCTCAACGCCCCGACCATCATGATCGCCGAGAAGATCGCCGACAAAATCCGTGGCCGCGCCCCGCTGCCGCGCAGCACCGCTCCTTACCATGTGGCCGGGGAGGCCCCGGTGCGCGGCAAGGCCCTGCGCCCAGCCTGACAGGCAGAATCGCCGGACCGCGCTTGTCGCGGCGGGCCCGGGGGTCGATCATGGCAGGTGTTTCGTCCAAGGAACCGTCCATGCCCGAGGCCTGTACCCAAGTCAAACGCCACTTCGCCGCCCTGCGCAGCGCTGCCGAGCACTGGTCGCTGCGCTATGTCCGCCAGGACAGCCAGCGCCTGTCGGTGCGCAAGCAGATCGCCGAGCCGCCGCGCTTCAGCCGCGACCAGGGCGTCATGCTCTGCGTGCGCATGGCCGGGGTCGAAGCCTATGCGGCGACCAGCGACCTGTCCCTGTCCGGCCTGCAAGCCGCGCTGCAGCGGGCCGAGAACCTGGCCCGGCGGCTCGCCCCGCACACCCTGCTCGACCTGCGCGAGCTGCCGGTGTCCAGCGCCCGCGGCGACTACCGCTCGCCGGGCCTGGACCAGGCCTTCCCGTCCCTGGCCGAGTGTTACCAGTTGCTGGCGGCCGAGTCGGCCGCGGTGCCCGCCGATCCGCGCCTGGTGAACTGGCAGGTCGGCCTGGAGCTGACCCGCCTCGAACAGCTCTACCTGAACAGCGCCGGCGCCGAACAGCAGCACACCCAGCGCTTCGTCAATCCGCAGCTGAGCGTCACCGCCTACGACGGCCAGGACAGCCAGACCCGCAGCCTCGGCGGCTCGCACCTGTGCCAGCAGGGCGGCGCCGCGGCGATCGAGCGGCTGGGGCTGATAGGCGCGGCGCCCCAGGTGGCCGACCAGGCCCTGCAGCTGCTGCTGGCGCCCAATACCCCCGCCGGGCGGCGCGACCTGTTGCTGATGCCGGACCAGATGATCCTGCAGATCCATGAATCCATCGGCCATCCCCTGGAGCTGGACCGCATCCTCGGCGACGAGCGCAACTTCGCCGGCACCAGCTTCGTCAAGGCCGGCGACTTCGGCCAGCTGCAATACGGTTCGCCCCTGCTCAACGTGACCTTCGACCCCGAGGTGCCCGAGGAACTGGCCAGCTATGGCCATGACGACGACGGCAGCCCGGCCCAACGGGAGTTCCTGATCCGCGACGGCCTGCTGCTGCGGCCCCTGGGCGGCGCACTGTCGCAATTTCGCAGCGGCCTGGCCGGCGTCGCCGCCAGCCGCGCCTGCAGCTGGAACCGGGCGCCCATCGACCGCATGGCCAACCTCAACCTCGAGCCGGGCACCCAGAGCCTGGCGCAACTGGTGGCCGGCATCGAATGGGGCATCCTGATGGCCAGCAACCGCTCCTGGTCCATAGACGAGGCCCGCAACAAGTTCCAGTTCGGCTGCGAATGGGGCCAGTTGATCGAGAACGGCGAACTGCGGGGCGTGGTGAAGAACCCCAACTACCGCGGCATCTCCGCGCAATTCTGGGGCCAGCTCAGCGCCGTGGGCGATGCCAGCACCCGCCAGGTCCTGGGCACGCCCTACTGCGGCAAGGGCGAGCCGAACCAGGTGGTGCGCGTCGGCCATGCCGCGCCGGCCTGCGTGTTCAGCGCCATCGACATCTTTGGTGGAGCGAGCTGATGGACGAGCTAGCGCACTTCGAAACCCTGGTCCAGGGCCTGCGGGACAGCCTGGCCGAGGGCGAGCGCTTCACCCTCGGCTACAGCGGCGAGTCCTCCGACTTCATCCGCTTCAACCAATCCCGGGTGCGCCAGGCCGGCCAGGTGCAGCAGGCCAACCTGAACCTGCAACTAATCGACAGCGGCCGGCAGGCCGAGCTGCAGCTCAGCCTGGGCGCGGATCCGCTTGAGGATCGCCGGCGCCTGGACGAGGCCCTGGGGCAGCTGCGCCAGTGCCTGCCGCTGCTGCAGCCCGACCCCTACCTGCTGTTCAACGACCAGGCCTGGCACAGCCGGACCCACCAGCTCGAACCGCTGCCGGACAGCGCCGCGGTGGTGGAACAGATAGCCCAGGCCGCCGCGGACCTGGACCTGGTCGGCTTCTATGCCGCCGGCCCCCTGAGTCGAGGCTTCGCCAGTTCCTCGGGCGCCTTCGGCTGGCACCAGGCGAGCAGTTTCAATTTCGACTGGAGCCTGTTCCAGGCCGATGGCCAGGCGGTCAAGGCCCAGTACGCCGGCCAGAGCTGGCAGCCGGAGGTCTTCCAACGGCGCCTGGAGCACTCCCGCGAACAGCTGGCCCAGCTGAGCCGGCCGCCACGGACCCTGGCGCCCGGCCAGTACCGCGCCTACCTGGCACCCGCCGCCCTACAGGAAATCCTCGAGCTGCTCAGTTGGGGCGGTTTTTCCGCCCGGGCCCTGGCCGACAAGCACAGCGCCCTGGTGCGCCTGCACCAGGGCGACGCACGACTCAACCCGCTGCTGCACCTGGAGGAACAGGTCAGCGGCGCGCTGACCCCGGCCTTCTCCGCCGAAGGTTACCCGCGCCGCGACCTGTGCCTGATCCGTGCCGGCCAGCCCGCGGAACGCCTGGTCAGCGCCCGCAGCGCCGCGGAATACGGCCTACCGGCCAACGGC
>DATDTH010000190.1:0-2612 GCA_035290985.1 Pseudomonas sp.
TCGTAGAATTCAATCGCCCCGAAGAGATTGCCGTGGTCGGTCATGGCCAGCGCCGGGAACTTGAGCTCAACCGCGCGCTTCACGAGCGGGGTGATCCGGCAGGCGCCGTCTAGGAGAGAGTAGTTCGTGTGGACGTGCAGGTGGACAAAGTCAGCGTGGAGCATGCGCGGTCTTTACGATGATGCGTCCTGCAACGTTCAGCGGCTCGTGACCCATATGATGCGCAAGACCACAAGCGCACGAATGATGAAACTAGTCTAGCGGGTTGCTGGAACTCTGGAAAGCAAAAAGTTCGCACTTCAATGTTGGTGTGCGTGGGTCTCGTGTGTCGGGGGTCGCGCCCCAAATGTTCCGCCGACACCGAATTCGTAGACCAGACGCCCGCCCAGGTGCGCGCCGTACGACAAGGTGCCGGCCACCCCAACCGTCAGGAGGAGCGTGATCGCGCGGCTCCAGGGCCCCAAGCGGTCGCGCGCCGCAAGGCGCCACACGGCAACGACAACCCCTGCCACGAGTGTCGCGATGCCGAGCTTGCGGTGGAGTTCCATGACCTGGTGGATCTCAAACGTGTGCTTGGCGACCTCAGCTGCCTGATAGCCACTCCAGACGGCTACACCAGCTCCCAAGGTTCCCAAAGAAAAGTTCCAGAGCGCCACTCGATGCAGACCGGGACGCTTGAAGCATATCGCTAGCCCATCGAGCAGCAGGGCTGTCAGCAGCAGGGCGATGGGATAGTGCACAACCAACGGATGGGCACTCTCCATCGGAAACAGCCACATCGACCCTTCCCAACCAGGAGCCAGCAGCACTACTTATGAACAGCGGGAGTTGCTGGCGCCCGGTCCTTGTTATTCAGCCTTTTCAACGCTCGACACGGCGATCAAGCGCTGACCGTCCAGCTCCATGACCTTCCCTCGAACGGTCACCCGCGCAGCCGCCAAGTCGGCCAGTTGCTGGTTGGCGGGGTTGTGGTCAGACATCGTCGCCAGGTACAGCTGATCGCCGACCTTGATGGCCACGGGCAGGCCGCTCTTGATGCACTTCTTGGCGCACCCGGCGTGCCCTTCGCCAATGCCCTCCTTCGGGTGGCTCAAGTAACAGAACACATCAACCACTTCTCCGGTCAGGGTCTGCTCCTGAGCGGCCGCCTCGTGCTCCGGCGCTGCCGCGCCATGTTCGTGCGCCTCCTGCGCCCACACGATACCGCCCGCCAGGGCGCAGACCAGCACGATGAGTCCTTCTCTGACCCGCCGCATGGTTTCCTCCTCTGTGAGCCCGCAAGGGGCTGGTGACTCACCTCGGTGACCCGATCTCATTCAACAGGAAGCCGGCCAACAAGACCAGCGGAAGGGTGACGGCGAGCAGCCACCGCACCGTGCGCGGACCGATCACCTTCCAGAGGGCGCCCAGCTCCGTGTAATCGGTCACGACCCCGCCCATGAGGAAGGCGAAGCTGTTGCCGAACGCGCCGGTGTGCCGGTACAGCTCATAGGCCAGCGGGGCCGTGCCTTCCGAGCAAACCTCCACGATGGCGGCGAGCGCCATCGTGACCATGAGTCCGCCGAACGATGGGCCGAAGTGGCGCTCGAAGACCGTATGCGGAACGACGGCCCCGAGAATCACGCTGAGCACCAGCCCGAGTTGGACCCACCCCAGCACCATGCGGCCCAGCGGAACCATGCCGCTGGTGATCCCCCGCGCATCTCGTCGGAGTTGCCGTGCCGTCCAGGGATATGCCGCCGCACGGCCGCGCAGGTCCTTCCAGACCGAAAACTCCGGATGGACCTCGATCGTGTTGGGGTTGGATTCAATCAGGTGTTTCGCAGCAAGCCGTTGGAAGATGAGTCCTGCGACCAGCGCGATGAGCAGGGCGCCGCCAATCAGCAAGAACCCACGGGCTCCGAACAATCCGAGCAGAATCAACGTCAGCGACATGCTGGCCCACGGACTAGCGAGGAGGAAGCTCACCACCGCGGGGACGGATGCTCCCTTGCGGTACAGCTCGATCGACAGCGCCAGGCATCCGTGACTGCACGTGGAGGCGAGCAGTCCGAGGATCGTCGCCCGGGCGATCACCCGCTTTTTTGCGCCGGAAAGGTACCGCACGATGTATTCTTTGGGGATGAAGTGGTCCATGAGGCCGCCAAGGATAAGTCCCAGCGCAAATGGCAGCCCCACCTTCGCCAGATACGCCCGATAGCTCGTGCTGACCGCTGCGGCGGCTCCCCACCACCAGTCCGCTGTCGCGAGCAGCAAGCCGCTGAGCGGCACCCAGATCCAGGGATCTCCCACCACCTGCCATTTCGCCGTAGACGAACCTCGGCCCTGCGGGCCGAGCGGCAGGTGATGGGACCGCCGCGCGTATTCCTCCGCGCAGCGGTCGCTGCAGAACCAGTGGCCGTGCCGCTCGAACACGCCGGTCATGCCGCAGACAGGATCCCTTGTGGACACGGCTTCACTCATGACAGGTGCACACGTCCGTCCGGCACCGGCACGGTGCGGGTGCATCACGCTGTAGGCCGGCCTGTGTCTGCTCGAGCGTCGCCAAGGTCTGCTTGAGTGTCGCGGCCAGCACGGCGAGACCCGTCATCTCTTGAGCAAGCCGTCCGGTC
>DATDTH010000191.1:0-4453 GCA_035290985.1 Pseudomonas sp.
TATCCCCATGCCTATCAAGAACGAGACCATCGGTAGTACCTTTGCTTCAGTCTCGATCAGCACTGTCGATACAGACCATGCAAGCACCGCCCCGAAGACGGAAATAGGCGGGACCCGAAGCGTATATACATTCGCGACAGGAGGTGCGTCGGTGAGTATGGCCCAGAAATACGCCTCTAAAATCGCCAGCAATACTCAGCATACCGGCTGCCAAGATTGAGGCTTCTCTTAGTAGTTTGCCTAGCGTTTCAATTGAGTGGGTGCGCAATAACCTATATCGATTCAGAGGGAGCGACCCATAGGATGGGATTGTTGTCAATCACGGAAAAGCCTGGCCCCTGCTCCATCATGCGGTCGATAACCACGGCAGGAGTGAGTCTGGACACTTCATCATCCACCGCCGGACTCAGCATAGGCTACAGGAATGTGACTCTTACGCAGGCCCCCATTGATGGAACTGTCGCATTTAAGATGAGACACGATGGCCAATTGGTCTCCTATGAACGAGAAGACACTGTCCTACCCAGCGGTCACATTACCTGCAACTACTAAGAGCGCTAATGCCACCCACTGACCAGAAGTAGTCGTTGTTTTGAGTAGCCCGAGGTCGGTATGGCAGACGTTCTCTCGGCGGTGCGCTGAACACACCCTACGGGACCGCGTTCCGGGTGAACCTTGCGTACCCTCCAGACACCACGCGTTTCATAGGGTGCTTCATCACTCCCATCGATACCTACATTCGCCGGGTTCGATTCGCCCGCCCCGCATGCCCGCCGCAGACTCCGCCCCATCGTCAAAGCTGTCTAGCGGAGTTCTACATGGAACAGTTCCCCAATCCCCTGCGTTTGCCCCTGGCCCTGCTCGGCCTGCTGATCCTCGGCGGCTGCGGGCCCTCCCCCCAGGCCACCGGCACGCCCCCGGCGACCAAGGTCAGCGTCGCCCAGGTCTTGCAGCAACCGGTCAATGAGTGGGACGAACTCACCGGCCGCCTGGAAGCGCCGGAAACCGTGGATATTCGCCCCCGGGTCTCCGGCTTCATCGACAAGGTGGCCTTCGTCGAGGGCTCGCGGGTCAAGAAAGGCGACCTGCTGTTCCAGATCGACCCACGGCCCTTCGAAGCCGCCGTGCGCGGCCTGGAGGCCCAGTTGCAACAGGGCCGCGCCAACCTCGGCCGCGCCGACAACGAGGCCCGCCGTGGCGAACGCCTGCGCAGCAGCAATGCGATCTCGGCGGAACTGGCCGATGCCCGCGCCAGCGCGGCCCTCGAGGCCCGCGCCGGGGTGGCGGCCATCCAGGCCCGCCTCGAAGCCGCGCGCCTGGACCTCGGTTTCACCCGGGTCACCGCCCCCATCGATGGTCAGGTCAGCCGCGCCGAAATCACCGCAGGCAACCTGGTCAACGCCGGCCAGACCCTGCTCACCCGCCTGGTCTCCACTGACAGGGTCTATGCCTATTTCGATGCCGATGAGCGGATCTACCTCAAGTACGGCGAACTGGCCCGCCAGGGCCAGCGCGGCCAGAGCAGCCCGGTCTACCTCGGCCTGTCAGACGAAGCGGGTCACCCGCACCTGGGCCAGATGGACTTCATCGACAACCAGGTCAACCCCAAGACCGGCACCATCCGCGGCCGCGCGGTGTTCGACAACCGCGACGGGCGTTTCACCCCCGGCCTCTATGCGCGCCTCAAGCTGGTCGGCAGCGCCACCTACGCCGCGGTCCTGATCAAGGATGAAGCGGTCGGCACCGACCTGGGCAAGAAATTCGTCCTGGTGCTCACCGCGGACGGCAAGGTCGATTACCGCGCCGTCGAACTGGGACCCAAGCTGCAGGGCCTGCGCATCGTGCGCAGCGGCCTGGCCAAGGACGAGCGCATCGTGGTCAAGGGCCTGCAGCGGGTCCGCCCGGGCATGCCGGTCGAGGCCCGGGACGTACCCATGGCCAACGCCGCGACAGTCGCCGCCCTGGCCGAACAGAACAAGGCGGTCGCCGCCGCCCATCCGCCACGGCTGGTGCAACAGCAACCCAGCGCCACTGCGCCGCGCGGCTAAGGAACGACTCCGATGAACTTCTCGCAATTCTTCATCCTTCGGCCGATCTTCGCCGCCGTGCTCTCGCTGATCATCCTGATCGCGGGCGCCCTCGCCCTGTTCCAGCTGCCGATCAGCGAATACCCGGAAGTGGTGCCGCCCACGGTCGTGGTGCGGGCCGCCTTCCCCGGGGCCAACCCCAAGGTGATAGGTGAAACCGTCGCCGCGCCCCTGGAACAGGCGATTACCGGGGTCGAGAACATGCTCTACATGTCCTCCCAGTCCACCGCCGACGGCAAGCTGACCCTGACCCTCACCTTCGCCCTCGGCACCGACCTGGACAATGCCCAGGTGCAGGTGCAGAACCGGGTGACCCGCACCCAGCCCAAGCTGCCGGAAGAGGTCACGCGGATCGGCATCACGGTGGACAAGGCCTCGCCCGACCTGACCATGGTCGTGCACCTGACCTCGCCGGATCAGCGCTACGACATGCTCTACCTGTCCAACTACGCCTTGCTCAATATCAAGGACGAGCTGGCGCGCCTGGGTGGGGTCGGCGATGTGCAGCTGTTCGGCATGGGCGACTACTCCCTGCGGGTCTGGCTGGATCCGAACAAGACCGCCTCGCGCAATCTGACCGCCACCGACGTCGTCAATGCCATCCGAGAGCAGAACCGCCAGGTCGCCGCTGGTGCCCTGGGCGCGCCACCGGCACCCAGCGCCTCGAGCTTCCAGCTGTCGGTCAATACCCAGGGCCGCCTGGTCAGCGAGGAGGAATTCGAGAACGTGATCATCCGCGCAGGCGAGGACGGCGAAATCACCCGGCTGAAGGACATCGCCCGGGTCGAACTCGGTTCCAGCCAATACGCCCTGCGCTCGCTGCTGAACAACCAGCCGGCGGTCGCCATCCCGATCTTCCAGCGTCCCGGCTCGAACGCCATCGAGATTTCCAACCAGGTGCGGGCCAAGATGGCCGAACTGAAGCAGAACTTCCCCCAGGGCATGGACTTCGAGATCGTCTACGACCCGACCATCTTCGTGCGTGGTTCCATCGAGGCCGTGGTGCATACCTTGCTCGAAGCCATCCTCCTGGTGGTGCTGGTGGTGATCCTGTTCCTGCAGACCTGGCGCGCCTCGATCATCCCGCTGGTGGCGGTACCGGTCTCGCTGATCGGCACCTTCGCCGTGATGCACCTGTTCGGCTTCTCCCTCAATGCCCTGTCACTGTTCGGCCTGGTGCTGGCCATCGGCATAGTGGTCGACGACGCCATTGTCGTGGTCGAAAACGTCGAGCGGAATATCGGCCTGGGCCTGACACCGGTGGAAGCCACCAAGCGCGCCATGCGCGAAGTAACGGGCCCGATCATCGCCACGGCCCTGGTGCTCTGCGCGGTCTTCATCCCGGCGGCCTTCATTTCCGGCCTGACCGGGCAGTTCTACAAGCAGTTCGCCCTGACCATCGCCATCTCCACCGTGATCTCGGCCTTCAACTCCCTGACCCTGTCGCCGGCCCTGGCCGCAGTCCTGCTCAAGGGCCACGACGTGCCCAAGGACCGTTTCTCCAAAGGTCTGGACGCGCTGTTCGGCGGCTGGCTGTTCCGCCCCTTCAATCGCTTCTTCGAGCGTGCCAGCCAAGGCTATGTCGGCACCGTGAAGCGGGTGATCCGGGGCAGCGGCATCGCCCTGGTGCTCTACGCCGGGCTGATGGTGCTGACCTATTTCGGCTTCGCCACCACGCCCACCGGCTTCGTACCACCCCAGGACAAGCAGTACCTGGTGGCCTTCGCCCAGTTGCCGGATGCGGCGAGCCTGGACCGCACCGAAGCGGTGATCAAGCAGATGTCCGAAATCGCCCTGCAGCAGCCCGGCGTCGCCAACTCGGTAGCCTTCCCCGGCCTGTCGATCAATGGCTTCACCAACAGCCCGAACAGCGGCATCGTCTTCACCCCCCTCGACCCCTTCGATGAACGGACCGATCCCAGCGAGTCCGCGGCCGCCATTGCCGCGGCCCTGAACGCCAAGTTCGCCGATATCGAAGACGCCTATATCGCGATCTTCCCGCCACCGCCGGTCCAGGGCCTGGGCACCATAGGCGGCTTCCGCCTGCAGATCGAAGACCGCGGTGGCCTGGGGTACGAGGCGCTGTACAAGGAAACCCAGAACATCATCGCCAAGAGCCAGGGCGTGCCCGAGCTGGCAGGTCTGTTCACCAGCTACCAGGTCAACGTGCCCCAGATCGATGCCGCCATCGACCGGGAAAAGGCCAAGACCCATGGGGTGGCGATCAGCGATATCTTCGACAGCCTGCAGATCTACCTGGGCTCGCTCTATGCCAACGACTTCAATCGCTTCGGCCGCACCTACCAGGTCAATGTCCAGGCCGAGCAGCAATTCCGCCTCGAGCCAGAGCAGATCGGCCAGCTGAA
>DATDTH010000192.1:0-8025 GCA_035290985.1 Pseudomonas sp.
TAGCCTGGAGCCCCAGGCCTCCGCCGCGGATCGGCTGTTGCACCTGCTGAAGACCCGCGGGCCCCAGTTGGCCAGCGATGCCGGCCAGGCGCTGGGCACCACGGGGGAAGCGGCGCGCCAGCAGTTCGTCAAACTGGCCGCCAGCGGGCTGGTCGAAGCGCGCGCCGAAGCCCGTGGGGTCGGCCGTCCGGCGCAGCTCTGGCAGCTGACGGCGGCCGGGCACGGGCGCTTTCCGGACACCCACTCGGAGCTGACCCTGCAACTGCTGAACAGCGTGCGGGAGACCTTCGGCCCCGAAGCCATCGAGCGCCTGATCGAGGCGCGTGAACTGCAGAGTCGCGTGCTCTATCGAGAAGCGATGGCTGGCGCCGCGGACCTGCGCGAGCGGGTGGCGCGCCTCGCCGCGCTGCGGGTGCGCGAGGGCTATATGGCCGAATGGAGCGAACAACCGGATGGCGCCCTGACCCTGGTCGAGAACCACTGCCCCATCTGCGCCGCCGCGACGGTCTGCCAGGGCTTCTGCCGCGCCGAGCTGAGCCTGTTCGAGGAAACCCTGGAGGCCCGGATCGAGCGCGTCGAACATATCCTGCTCGGTGCCCGGCGCTGCGCCTACCGCATCACCCCGCGCAGGGATTAAGGAGGCAGGCTGGCGTAGGTAAAGACCGTCTTGCTGTGCATAAAGCAACCGCGCAAAACATCGCGGGTTCCACCCGCCCGGTCCTGCAGGCCTGTGCTTTTCGTAGGTCGGGTTACGTTTTGCTAACCCGACAGCATCGTTGTCGGGTTACGCTTCGCTAACCCGACCTACGGCCTGCTCGGTGCCCGGCGCTGCGCCTACCGCATCACCCCGCACAGGGATTAAGGAGGCAGGCGGATGTGGGTAGAGGCCGTCTTGCTGCGCATAAAGCAACCGATCAAAAATTCGCGGGTTTCACCCGCCCTACGAAAAGCGTCTTGCCCCTCGTAGGAGCCGCGGGGGTGCCTAACCTTGCTGGCGATCCTCGGCTCCGACGGGACACCGCTGCCCCGGATTGCGCCGCACATGAAGGCCACTTGTCCGCCACGTGACCGACCTTCATATGCCAGTTCGCGACGGATGCGGTAGAATCCGCCCCCTCTTACCACCGCCCAACTGATTTTCTCAGGGGATTGCCATGTTCAGCCGTGAAACGACTCTCGCCAACTACGATGCCGACTTGTTCGCCGCGATGGAGCAAGAAGCCCAGCGCCAGGAAGAGCACATCGAGCTGATCGCCTCGGAGAACTACACCAGCCCGGCGGTCATGGAGGCCCAGGGTTCGGTGCTGACCAACAAGTACGCCGAAGGCTACCCGGGCAAGCGTTACTACGGCGGTTGCGAATACGTCGACGTGGTCGAGCAGCTGGCCATCGACCGCGCCAAGCAACTGTTCGGCGCCGACTATGCCAACGTCCAGCCCCACGCCGGCAGCCAGGCCAACAGCGCGGTCTACCTGGCCCTGTTGAACGCTGGCGACACCATCCTGGGCATGAGCCTGGCCCACGGCGGTCACCTGACCCACGGCGCCAGCGTCAGCTCCTCCGGCAAGCTGTACAACGCCGTGCAGTACGGCATCGACGGCAACGGCCTGATTGATTACGACGAAGTCGAGCGCCTGGCCCTCGAGCACAAGCCGAAGATGATAGTCGCCGGTTTCTCCGCCTACTCCCAGGTGCTGGATTTCCCGCGTTTCCGCGCCATCGCCGACAAGGTCGGGGCCTACCTGTTCGTCGACATGGCCCACGTGGCCGGCCTGGTCGCCGCGGGCGTCTACCCGAACCCGGTGCCGTTCGCCGACGTGGTCACCACCACCACCCACAAGACCCTGCGCGGCCCGCGCGGCGGCCTGATCCTGGCCAAGGCCAACGAAGCCATCGAGAAGAAGCTCAACTCCGCGGTCTTCCCGGGCGCCCAGGGTGGCCCGCTGGAGCACGTGATCGCGGCCAAGGCCGTGTGCTTCAAGGAAGCCCTGCAGCCCGAGTTCAAGACTTACCAGCAGCAGGTGATCAAGAACGCCAAGGCCATGGCCGCGGTGTTTATCGAGAACGGCTTCGATGTGGTCTCCGGCGGCACCGAGAACCACCTGTTCCTGCTCAGCCTGATCAAGCAGGACATCACCGGTAAGGACGCCGACGCCGCCCTGGGTCGCGCCTTCATCACCGTGAACAAGAACTCGGTACCCAACGACCCGCGCTCGCCCTTCGTCACCTCGGGCCTGCGCATCGGCACCCCGGCCGTGACCACCCGCGGTTTCAAGGAAGCCGAGTGCCGCGAACTGGCCGGCTGGATCTGCCAGATCCTCGCCAACCTGAACGACGAGGCGGTGATCGACCGCGTCCGCGAACAGGTTAAGGCCGTCTGCAACAAGTTCCCGGTCTACGGCAACTAATCAGGCTGTTGAAAAACTACCTGCGTTGCCCCTCTTAAGGAAAAAAGGGGGCGTTAAAAACATCCTCAGAATGCTCATTTACTCCTTGTAAACTGCGCTTCTTCGGATGTTTTTGCCTTGTCTCGGCTGCCTCGCCTACGTTTTTAAACGGCCTGCGGAGGCGTCGACGCTGCAAGAAAGAGCCCGGCTGATGCCGGGCTTTTTTATGCCCGCGCTTTGCCCTAAGGTGCCCGGACATAGAGCCCAAAAAGACTGAGCATGAGCCAGGTTAACTCGCCCCGCCCGCCACGCCGCCACCTCGAACGTCCGAGCAAGGAGCAGATCAGCCTGCTGCCGCCGTTCGACGCGCTGTCCATGGACCAGGTGCGGGTGCTGCGGACCCCGGCGGATTTCGACCTCGCGCTGGACGCGCTGGCGCGCGAGGGATTTATCGGCTTCGACAGCGAATCCAAACCCTGCTTTACCCGCGATGCGCCGCGCACCGGCCCCCACGTGCTGCAGTTCGCCACCCGCAGCCAGGCGTTTATCGTGCAACTGGGCGCCGACACCCCCCTCGATTTCCTGCGCGCGGTGATCGAGTCGCAGCATATCGTCAAGGTCGGCTTTGGCCTGAAATCCGACCGTGGCCCCTTGCAAAGCAAGCTGGGCTTGAAGCTCGGCGCCTCGGTCGACCTGGCCCTGCGCATGCGCACGCTCGGCTACAAGCAGGCGGTCGGGGTGCGCACCGCCGTGGCCATCGTCCTGGGACGACGCCTGCGCAAGGCCAAATCCCTGAGCACCTCCAACTGGGCCGCCGCGACCCTCACGCCCAGCCAATTGCTGTATGCGGCAGAAGACGCCTTCGCCGCCCTGGCGGTGTTCCATGCCCTGGGCCTGGCCGAGCCGAAGCAGGCCTAGGGTATTTTCACGAAAAATCCATCTGCAAGTATGGGAGCTAGACTCCGCCTTGGCGGGTTACGCCGCGCGGCGGGTGCGGCGTGGTGTGCTAGACCGGCTTTCAGCATGGGTATCGCTGCGCTCAACCCATCCTACGCTAACCCGCCCGAAAAGCGCTTCGGCGAACCCGTACCCCCGTAAGAGCAAGCATCGCGTCGAGTGCCCCACACTGCCTTCATCCTCAGCGTTCAGCCGCCCATGGATTGAGGAGCGCAACCCCGGTCAGCACGAAATCGGTTGTATTGCGGGTGACCACCGTCATCCCGTGAACCAGGGCCGTGGCCGCTATCAGCGCATCACGCTCGGCGCGAGGGTCGGGCACATGGAGTCGGGCACAACGCAGCGCAACAGCGGTATCGACGGCCAGGATGCGCCCCGCGAATCCCGGCAGCACCTGCTGATCGAGCCAGGCCCGCAAAGTCGCGCCCTGGATCGCATCCCGGCGCTCTATCTGCAGCACCCCTGCCTCCAGTTCCATCAGCGTGATGACGGAGAGGAACAACTCGCTCGCCTGCACGCCTTGCGCCCAAGCGACAACCCCTGCATCGGCTTTGCCAGACTTCGCCTTGCGCAGTTCGGATACGACATTGGTGTCGAGAACAAACATCAGGCCAGATCGACGGGTGTGGAATGGATCGTTACCCGAGGCGGATCAAACTCGATATCCACGGTCTCCGGCATTGCCAACAAGTCGATGATGCTCGCGTGCCCGCCAGCAAGTCGCTGGTAATGCTCGATGCTGAGCAGCACATGGGCAGGCTTGCCGCGATCCGTGATGAAGACGGGGCCGGCCTGGGCCGCTTTTTTGGCCCTGCTGGTGTCCTGGTTGAATTCCCGACTGGTCAAGGTTGTATGCATGGCAATCACCTCTCTTCGCAAACTTGTAGTCATGTTACTACAGTGTGAATTGCGATCAACCCAGTCCCATCCTTTCAGGCTTTCACCTCGGCAAACCCCGCGCGGATCTGCGCCTCGGGCAACTGGTCGCCGATAAACACCAGCACGCTCTGCCGCGGTTCGTCCGCGTCCCACTCGCGGTCCCAGTCGAAGCCAATCGGAGAGAGCACCGAACATGATCAGGAAACAACCGAACAGGGCGATGGTGCCGGGGGTACGGCCCATTTCCTCGCGCACCATGTCGCCCATCGAGCGGCCGTCGCGGCAGGTGGCGATGAACAGGCTGTAGTAGCGGTAGACGACGAGGTAGAGGACGAGCGCGGCGACCGCGAACCAGACGAGATGGTTAGCCAGTCGTGTCCTTGAGGGCCTCCTGCCGTTGGCCATTGGCCCACGGCGATAATTGTTATTGTGTGTGCCCCCGAAATGGGGCTCGCCTACTATCCCGGCATAACCCGCGCACTAACATTCGCAGAGCTACCGGGTTCATAGCGGTTGTTGTTCGAGGGTGACGGACTGCAGGGGCGAATTCATTCGTCTGATGCCCACCTGGCGAATAAATTCGCCCCTACACAGCAAGGCCATGAAACCCTAGGCTTCCGGTAACCGAAGAGTGCCCCATGCAGCTCAAATACAAGATCGCCGCGCTCAGTATTCTGCCGTTGCTGCTGGCCGTGGCCGTCGTCTGCCTGCTGGTGTATTTCCAGAACCAACGGCTCGGCGAACAGCAGGCGCAGCTGATCGAAAGCAGCATCCTCACCAGCAAACGTGCCGAGCTGGAGCATTATGTCGAAATGGCCCTCAGCCTCGTTTCGCCCTTGTACGAAAGCGGCCGGGACAATAGCGAAACCAAACGCCAGGTGCTCGCGGTACTGGCCCGGATGAGCTTCGGCAGTGACGGCTATTTTTTCGTCTACGACCGCGAGGGCCGCAACCTGATGCACCCCCGCCAGGGCGAACTGGTTGGCCAGGACCTGTGGAACATGACCGACCCCCAGGGCTTGCTGGTGATCCAGGCCCTGTTGAAAAGCGCCGAAAGCGGCACAGGCTTCCAGCGCTATGCCTGGCAAAAACCCTCCACCGGCCAGGTCACCGACAAGCTGGCCCATGTGGTGATGCTTGAGCGCTGGGGCTGGATGCTCGGCACCGGCCTGTATCTGGACGATGTCGATCAGGCCATGCATCAGGTCCGCAATGAGGTGGCCGGCGGCATCCGCACCACCATGCTGGCGATCGCCGCCGTCGCCCTGGTGGCGGTGCTGCTGGTCTTTAGCGGCGGGCTGGCGCTGAATGTCAGCGAACATCGCCTGGCCGACCGCAAGCTGCAACTGCTGACCCAACGCATCGTCAGCCTGCAGGAAGAAGAACGCTCGCGGGTCTCCCGGGAACTGCACGACGGGATCAGCCAGTTGCTGGTCTCGATCAAATTCCAGTTCGAGCTGGCCAGCCATGAGCTGGCGGCGGGCAATCCGGGGGGGCTGCAGACACTGCAACAGGGCACCGAGCGCCTGGCCGGCGCCATAGGCGAAGTGCGGCGTATTTCCCATGACCTGCACCCCTCACTGCTCGACACCCTGGGGTTGCCGGCGGCCATCGGCCAACTGGTCGCCGAGTTCGAACAACGCAGTGGCCTGGCGCTTCTCTACCGCAACGACCTGGACGCGACGCCCCTGGACGACGGCGTCGCAGTCGCGCTATTCCGGGTGCTGCAGGAAGCCCTGACCAATATCGAACGCCATGCCGAGGCCCGTTCGGTGCAGATCACCCTGGACGGAACGGCCCCCAGGGTACGCTTGACCGTTCGCGATGACGGGGTCGGCTTCAACACCAAGCGGCTGGAGAATTTGAAGGGCGGCATCGGCTTGCGCAATATCCGCGAGCGCGTCGAACATTTCGGCGGGCGCCTGGCCCTCTCGTCGGCACCCGGCCGGACGGAATTAAAGGTGACCTTGCCTTGCCAGGGCGTAAAATCCACGCGCTTGGCTCAACCAATACACTAAGAGACTCCGGATTCATGGCCCCAGCCCACCCCATCAGAGTCGCGCTGATCGATGACCATGCCTTGGTACGCGAGGGTATTCGCGCGTTGCTCGCGGTCATGCCGCAGCTCGAGGTCGTCGGCGAGGCCGGCAGCGGGGCCGAAGCGCTCGAACTGCTGACACGGGTCCAACCGGACATCCTGCTGATGGACATCGGGCTCAAGGACATCAACGGCCTGGAGTTGACCAAACGACTGCGCACGGAATATCCGGCCATCAAGGTGTTGATCCTGAGCATGTACGACAACCTGGAGTACGTGAGCACTTCTCTGGAAGTCGGCGCCTGTGGCTACGTTTTGAAGGAAGCCCCTTCCCGGGAAATAATCGCGGCCATCGAGGCCATCGCCGCTGGCGGCAGCTTCTACAGCAGCGATATCACCCGCAAGCTCGCCAGCCGCCCCCCACAACAAGCCGAAGAGCTGACGCCACGGGAGCGCCAGGTGCTGCTGATGCTGGCCCAGGGGCAGAACAACAAGAGCATGGCGCGGGCCCTGCAGATCAGCGTGCGCACGGTGGAAACCCATCGCTTGAGCATCAGGCGCAAGCTCGATATCGACACGCCCTCTGACCTGGTCAAGCAGGCCTTGGAGCATGGCTGGATACCCGATCAATAACTGCCCCTCCGACCGGGCGGACCTTTCCTTGAACCAGGCCATACCGGCATGCCGGCAGCCCGCTACACTGCGCCGGCCTCGACCGCCTGGAGCCCGCATGTTCGTCCGCGCCGTTTTTCCGCTACGCCGTCGCCCAGCCGGGGCAGGCCTCTGGGCCTTGGTTCTGTTGCTGAGCCTGGGCGCCTGCGAACCCGCGCCGCCCCAGCGCTTCGACCAGCAGCTGTATATCTGGCAGCGCCAATGGCGCCCGGCCCATGCCGAGGCCCTGGCCCAGACCCGTGGGGATTTTTCCACCCTGCGCGTGCTGGCGCTGCAGGCCCATCCCAAGGCCGGCTGGAATCGTGTCCGTGTCGACCCGCAGATGTTGATCGAGGACGGCCGGCCGCTGATCGCCGTGGTGCGCCTGGACGGCCAACTGCCGCAACTCGACAGCCAGGAGATCCGCCACCAGGTGCGCCAGCTGCTGGCCGACTGGCGGGCGGCGGGCCTGGAACCGGTGGGCCTGGAAATCGACCACGATTGCGCCAGCGCGCGCCTGCCGGCCTATGCCGACCTGCTGCGGACCTTGCGCCAAGACCTGGCGGTCGAGCTGAAATTGAGCATCACCGCCCTGCCCGCCTGGCTCTCCAGCCCGGCGCTGGCGCCGCTGCTCGCGGCCGTCGACGGCTCGGTGCTGCAGGTACACGGGGTAAGCGATCCGGCTCACGGTCTGTTCGAGCCGCGCCAGGCCGAACGCTGGACCCGGGCCTATGCCGAACTCAGCCGCACACCCTTCTACCTGGCCTTGCCCGCCTATGGCGTGGCCCTGATCGACAACGCCCGGGGCGCGCCCCTGGTGGAGGGCGAGGCGAGCCTGAATACCGGGGCGCCGCGCCGGGAGCTGCGAGTCGATCCCCAGCAGGTTGCCGCGTTATTGAAAGAACTGCGCGACGCGCCACCGCCTCACTTGGGCGGCCTGATCTGGTTCCGCCTGCCCCTGGAGGGCGACCGCCGCGCCTGGCCGCTGCCCACCCTGCTGGCGGTGGCACGCGGTCAGCCCCTGAACGCCGCCTTGTCGGTGGCGGTCAGGCAAACCGGTGAGTTGAGCGAACTGAGCCTGGGCAACGGCGGCACCCTCGCCACCGCCCTGCC
>DATDTH010000193.1:0-5734 GCA_035290985.1 Pseudomonas sp.
GGGGGGGGGGGGACAAGGGCCGCCGGGCTGATCCGAAGCGCCATGACTAGGTTGTCGCGCTACGCAAGTCCGGCCACAGCATCAGCAAGACTGCTGCCCCCCATCCGCCTACGCGACGTACTGGGGCGCATGACCGATATCCAGCTAGCATTGCAGCCGGGCGATATCGCTAACCAACAGCGATATCGCCGACGGCCCAAGTTGTATTCAATCTCATAATCTGGTCATGGCAAGGTTGGCTGGTTCCGACTGGCAGCCACAGAATTTAGGATGACTGAATCCGTTCTTGACGGTTTCAGTGGCAAACTGTCTCGTGAATGGAGGGATGATGACGCATGATATTGACGTAATTGGAGAGTTCGATCCCGAGTCCTCTATTCTCTTCCTAGGCTCTGGGTTCAGCCTCGGCGCGAGCAACATCGCGAATGGTACCCCACCCAACGGCAGGGGATTGCGGCGCCACTTTATTGAGCAACTCAACCTTCCAGCGGATACGGACTACGACCTACAAGTCCTCAGCGAGGAATTTGCCGAGCATGACTCTGGGAAGCTTCGTGACGAGCTCTATAGGATTTTTCGGCTGACCGAGCTAACTGCTGGACAAACGGCTGTGTTGAATGAGCCTTGGCGACGCATCTATTCGACCAACTACGATGACGCGGTCGAGTTGCATCGGTTAAAAAAGAAAGTGCCGCCGAATGCCTACGATGTCTCGGAGCCAGTTCCGAACAAGCTTCCTCACGGCGCAGTAGTGCACCTCCACGGCAGTATCCGACTGATCACGCCTGATAATGTGATGAAAAGCCTGGTTCTCGGCGAAGGATCTTACGTGAACCAGTATGTCGTGCGCTCGCGCTGGTACGACCAATTTCAGCGCGATCTGGCTTTCGCAAGCACCCTGTATATCGTTGGATACAGTCTCGCCGATTATCATATTGCAGGCCTACTGATGGCCAACCCTAAGCTTGCCGAGCGAACTATCTTCATACAAGGGCCCACCGTCGACGAAACGTTCCTGCGACGCACTGCACAGTATGGGCGCACGATGTTTATAGGCACCGACGGCTTCGCCGAGATTCTAGCGCGCGCTCCACGCTCAGTTGCTCCTTCACTGGATAACCTGCGCTCTTTCCGCTCGCTGTCACCCGTACGAGATAAGAAGGCAGTCGCTCGTCCGACCGCTACCGAGGTCTTTGATCTTCTAGTCTATGGCGATTTTGATCCTGGTCGCCTTGCTCGCTCGCAACCCAGTGAGGAGTACGCGATTGCTCGGGCGGATTCGGTGCGCGCGGCGGCGGATACTGTTGAGAGTAAGGCATCGCTCGTTGTAGATGGTCGCCTTGGTAACGGCAAATCGATTTTTCTTCATCTACTTGCGTTCGAGCTTTCGTCGAGAGGATGGACCTGTCTACAGCTCCAACTCGGCCACCCGGACCTTCAGCGTGAGGTTGCGGCACTGGCCGGGGTCGAGCGATTGGTCGTGTTTGTCGACCAATATTCGGCCGCCCAGGACAGTTTGCGCGGCCTTCGCGATGCTCTTCCACAGGCTAAGCTCGTGGTGGAAGTGCGGACGGGGACGTTCGAGGTCCGCTTTCACGAATTCGTAAAGCTTCTGCCCCAACCGTTTGACCGGGTGAGCCTTAACGCTCTCACACGATCCGAAATAGCCTCGTTTGGCCGGTTGTGCGAGAGTGCGGGGCTTCGTGCACCTGATCTCGATCACCGTGGCGACCTACGCGACCTTTTGCTTGATCTTTTCGAAAATGCCGCAGTCCGCGACCGTGTGAAAGAGGCTCTAGCCCCCCTGTTTGAAAATAGGGCTACTCGGCGAATTTTGACTATGACTATGTTGATCGCCACTCATCAAGGCTCCGTCGGTGCCTCATTCGTGAGAAGCGTAGTCGGCGAGGATCCATTTATGGCGCTCAAACCGCTGGAGGATCTATCGCATGAAATTTTCGAGACGTCAGCTGATGGTTTCAGGGCTCGATCGTCTATCTTCTCCTCGTTTGTGATCGCAGCGTTCATTGGGCCACAGGAGATCGCTGACGCTGTTGTCGAGGTGACGCTGGCCGCTGCCCAGCGGCGAAGCGAGCGATCGTATCGAATTCTCATGTCGAACATGATTGCGTATTCGAGCTTGCGGAGAACCCTGCGCGGCAAGGGAGATCTGGACACCGTCATCGCCAGCATCTATGAACGTCTGCGATACGACGAGCGGGTGAATGGTGAGCCGCTCTTTTGGCTTCAGTATGCGATCGCGATGGCGGAAAAAACTCGGCTCGATGCGGCCGACGAATTCATCGCCACGGCCTACAGAAAGGCCGAAGAGCTTCCCGGCTTCCAAACCTACCAGATTGATACCCAGGCTTTCCGCATCGCTCTGATGCGCGCGATAGAGGAGAGCTCGGGTCAGGCTATTTTCAACATTGATGCGGTTCTTCTTGGGATTGAGCGGATTGATGCCATGCTCGGCGACGGGAGTCACCGATTCTACGCTGTGAAAGTGCTTGAATACGTTCAGCCGTTTGTGACGGCACGGCTTGGAGATTTGGTAAATGGCGAGCGGACCGCTTTGCAGTTCTGGCTTCTAAAGGTGGAAAAGTCGCTCTCTTTGCTGCCAGATGACTTCAAGGCAGAAGCTGGTTCTGAGGTAGTCCGCAAGAGCGTCGAGGCGGCTGCCAAGATGTTTATCGACCAACGTTAATCTTATGTGTGTCCGGTAAGCCTCGAGTTTTTCTACCACCTTGCGCCGGACGCTCTTTATCGTACCGCCCCGAAAAGGGGGCAGATTTTTAAAGGGATCACAGTCTGCTTTTGGCCGATTCCTGCCTATGTAGCCACCTGCGGGCTAGCCTGTGGCGGCGGGATGGCATAAAGGCCGCTCAAGTCGGCGCCGACAGTGGCTATCTTGTAGGTGCCCATATAAGGAACTCCGAAAGCCGCGGGCCGAGCGCCTGGATGGGGCGCTCGGCATCGGTCATGGATGGTCGAGGGCGGCGTAGGCGTCCAACACTCGCGCCGAGTAAACCACGGCGGCGCCGGCATTCAGGGCCACGGCCACTCCCAGGGCTTCGGCAATCTCCTCTCGGGTGGCGCCGTGTTTGGCCGCCGCCTTGGTGTGCACGGCAATGCAGCCATCACATCGAGTGGTTACGGCCACGGCCAGGGCGATCAGTTCGTGGATTTTCGGCTCCAGATGGCCCGTTCGGGCGCCGGCGCCGTCCAGAGTCTGAAGCCCCCGCACGGTATCCGGCGACAGTTTGGCGAGATCGCCCACGCGGGCCAGCAGTGCTTCACGGTGGTGATTCCAATCCATCATGGCGGTGGGCTCTTTTCAGATCCGTCCGGCGGTGACGCCGCCGTCGACCGGCAAGACGGTGCCGGTAATCCAGGATGCTTCGTCCGACGCGAGGAACAGGATCGCCGCGGCCACATCGGCCGGCTGGCCGTTGCGGCCCAGGGGGTGGAAGGCATTGAAGCTCGGCAGCACTTCCTTGACCTGGTTGTCGTCCATAAAGGTGTTGTAGACCGGCGTCTCCACCACGGCCGGCGCCACGGTGTTGATGCGGATGCGCGAAGGTGCGAGTTCGATGGCCAGGTTGCGGGTCAGCGCATGCACACCGGCATTGGCCGCCGAATAGGCGGCCGAGGGTGTCGCGCCGATGGCCTGGATGGCCCACAGCGAGCCGGTCTGCACTATGGCGCCGCCGCCGCGTTGCAGCATGGCCTTGGCCGCTGCCTGGGCCATGAAGAACTTGCCCTTGAGAATGATATCCAGGAACCCGTCGTATTCCTGGACATCCATTTCCAGGAACGGCTTGGGCCGGAATACGCCGGCATTGTTGACCAGGATGTCGACGCCGCCGAAGGCGCCGATGGCCAGGTCGACCAGGGCCTGGGAGGTGGCCGGGTCGGCGATGTCTCCCGCCAGGGTACGAATGTGCTGGCCGCTGGGGTCGATCTGTTCGGCCGCGCGCGTCAGCTTCTGTGCATCGCGACCACCTATGACGACGCTGGCGCCGGCATGAACCAGTCGCTCGGCGACCGCTTTGCCAATGCCGGAACTGCCGCCGGTGATGATGGCTACTTTATTAGAAAAACTTTTCATTGAGTGAGCTCCTGGTGCAAGGCGAGTGGCTGATGGGTCAAACCGAAAACGCCACTGTCTAGGTTGATTGCGCCTATCATTGGGCGTTGTGGGCTTGCCTGAGATGATTCTTCGCTCTTCACGATGCCCGGACAACGCATGAATTTTTCTAGATCGATAAAGAATTTCTTTCCATGACAATGCCCGCCTACCTCAATGCGCTACGCGCCTTCGAAGCGGCCGCCCGCCACCAGAGCTTTTCGCTGGCTGCGGCCGAACTGAACGTAACGCCTGCCGCTGTGGGGCAGCAGGTGCGTAACCTGGAAGCCTGGCTCGGCGTCGCCTTGTTCAATCGGGCCAACAGTGGCTCCGCTCGACTGATGCTCACCGAGGCGGCACGCGCCGCGCTGCCGGATATCCGGGCAGGCTTCGATCGGTTGAGCCTTGGCCTGGCGCGCTTGAAGGACACCAGCGTGCATGCCGGGCTGACCGTCACCCTAAGCCCGGCCTTCGCCGCCAAATGGCTGCTGCCGCGCATCGAGCGATTCCAGCAGGCTTACCCGGAACTCGATGTGCTGTTGGACACCAATGCCCGCTCGGTGGACTTCCTCGCCGAGCGCATCGATATCGGTGTCCGTTACGGCTCCGGACACTGGCCTGGCCTGGTGGCGGTACGCCTGATGGAGGAGTCGCTGTACCCGGTGTGTTCACCGAACTATCCACTGCTGGTGGACGGACGCCTGCCACCTGGCGCGCTGGCGAGGTGCACCTTGATTCATGACCTGACGATGGCCGGTGACCCGGGCTTCCCAACGTGGCAGCGCTGGCTGGATGCGGCCGGGTATCCGGCTATCGACGCCGAGCACGGGTTGCGCATCAATAATTCGGCCGCGGTGCTGCAGGCCGCGATGGAGGGGCATGGGCTGGCCTTGGGACGTAGCGAGATGGTGCGTGACGACATGGCGGCCGCGCGCCTGATTCGGCCGTTCGGTGAGCAGAGTTACCCGCTGTCGCTGGCCTACTACATCGTATTCCGCCCCGAATGCGCAGGGCTGGCGAAGATCCAGGCCTTTCGCGACTGGCTGCTGGAGGAGGTAAAACGCTAGGATCGTTTCACGGAAAGTCCGTCTGCATATGGGAGACTCCACCCTATGAAAAATCCCCAGTCGTCATACCCGCGAAGGCGGGTAGCCAGAGATGCCCGGCCTGCCACCGCTTTGGTGGGTTACGCCGCGCGGGCGGTACGCCGTGGTTTGCCCTGTCGGTCTTCTGCGTGGTTCCCCCTCGCCTTGGGCCACCAGGCCAGGTATGCGGCTGGCGCGTGGAGACGCGCCCATGCGCTGCCGATCTTGTTGCGCGGTGTGGCGTGCCTGGGTGACGGCGTACCCGAGTTGTACGAGAGGCGCTCTTGAGCCCCGACTATGATCTGCTGCTGGCGGGCGCGGGGCATGCGCACCTGGGGGTGTTGCGTCAGTGGCTCGATACCCCGCGCCCGCCAGGGCGCATTGGCCTGATCACTGAAGGTGCGCATGCCTGGTACTCCGGGATGCTGCCCGGTTTGCTGGCCGGCCGTTACAGGGCCGAGCAGTGTCGAGTGCCGTTGCCGGGGCTGTGCGCCGGCAGCAGTGTCGAGTTGCTGTGCGG
>DATDTH010000194.1:0-2774 GCA_035290985.1 Pseudomonas sp.
CGCTGATCGAGGCCGCGCGCATGGACGGCGCGAGCCGCTGGGCGATCGTGCGCGACATCCGCCTGCCGCTGCTGTCCTCCAGCGTGCTGTTCCTGACGATGATGACCATCCTGCTGGGGGCGCAATGGAGCTTCGCCTACATCAACGTGCTGACCCAGGGCGGCCCGCTGGGGTCCACCACCAACATCTACTACCTGTTGTGGGACTTCGGTTTTTCCAGCCTGTCCGTGGGCTGGTCCTCGGCGTCTGCGGTTGTGCTGTTCGCGGCCTTCGGCGCGATCGCCTTCCTGCTGCTGCGCCTGATCGACAGGTTTTCCTTCCATGACAACTGAGATGTCCACCCTCCCCGGGGCCGCGTTGGCGCGCCGCCCTGCGCGCGGTACCCGGCGCGTGGCGCGGGCCGATCACTTCTCCGGCCCGGTCGGCCATGGGGTAATGGTCGTGCTGTCCCTGGTGTGCGTGTTCCCGATCTACTGGATGCTGGTGAGTTCGCTGCGGCCGGCCAACGAGATCTTCGAGATGTCGCTGTGGCCCTCCAGCCTGTCCCTGGGCAACTACGTCCGCGCGCTCGACACGATCCCGGTGCTGCAGATGCTGGCGAACACCCTGGTGGTGTCGGTCGCAGTGACGCTGATCCAGCTGCTGACCGGCCTGCTGGCCGCCTACGGCTTCGTGCGCTGGCGCTTCCGGTTCGACAAGCTGATCTACAGCCTGATCGCGCTGACCTGGCTGGTGCCCTTCCAGGTGGTGATGATCCCCAACTACCTGCTGGTGGCGCGGCTGGGCCTGCTCGACAGCCTGGCGGCGCTGATCCTGTCACACCTGGCGTCGGCCTTCGCCATCATGCTGCTCACTCAGACGATGCGGGCCTTCCCGCGCGAGGTCATTGAGGCCGCACGCATGGATGGCGCGGGCCACTGGCGCATCCTGTGGCAGGTCATCGCGCCCAACCTGCGCGGCACGCTGGCCTCGTTGAGCATCCTGGTCTTCATCTCCACCTGGAACGAGTACTTCTGGCCGCTGCTGCTCTCGCGCACGCCGGAGAACAGCGTCATCCAGATCGGCATCCAGATGTTCATGACCACCGAGGGCACGCTGTGGGGGCCGTTGATGGCGGCATCGACCATGGCCAGCCTGCCGGTGCTGCTGATCTACCTGGTGCTGCAGCGCCAGGTCGTCCAATCCTTCATGAAGTCCGGCATCCGTTGACGCCGGGCCGATTTCTCTCAGCCTCTTCCGGAGTCCACATGACGACACTCGCCCTGCGCGGCCTCAAGAAGGCCTACGACGGCAAACAGGTGCTGCACGGCATCAACCTGGATATTCACGACGGCGAGTTCGTCGTGCTGGTCGGCCCGTCCGGCTGCGGCAAGTCCACCCTG
The DNA here is from genome assembly GCA_035290985.1 of Pseudomonas sp. Taxonomy (GTDB): domain Bacteria; phylum Pseudomonadota; class Gammaproteobacteria; order Pseudomonadales; family Pseudomonadaceae; genus Aquipseudomonas. The sequence goes on from DATDTH010000194.1 coordinate 1,383, forward strand.
ATCCGCATGGTCGCGGGCCTGGAGGACATCAGCGAGGGCCAGCTCAGCATCGACGGCCAGTCGATGAACGATGTGGACCCCAGCGAGCGCGGCTGCGCCATGGTGTTCCAGAACTATGCGCTCTATCCGCACATGACCGTGCGCGAGAACATCGCCTATCCGTTGAAGATCGCGGGACTGTCCAGGGCGGAGGTCGCCCGGCGGGTGGCCGAGGCCGCGCGCGTGCTCGACCTCGAGGCCTACCTCGACCGCCGGCCCGCCCAGCTGTCGGGCGGACAGCGCCAGCGCGTCGCCATGGGCCGCGCCATCGTGCGCGAGCCGGCCGTGTTTCTCTTCGACGAGCCGCTGTCCAACCTGGATGCGAAGCTGCGGGTCCAGATGCGTATCGAGATCCGGCGCCTGCACAAGCGCCTGAAGGCCACCAGTCTGTTCGTGACCCACGACCAAGTCGAAGCCATGACGCTGGCGGACAAGCTGGTCGTGATGCAAGCCGGCCAGCTCGAGCAGGTGGGCACGCCCGCTGAAGTCTATGGCCGGCCCGCCTCGACCTTCGTGGCTACTTTCCTGGGCGCGCCGCCCATGAACCTGCTGCCGGCCAGCGTGATCTCGGCCACCCAGGTCCGGCTCGATGCCGCGCCGCAGCACCCCATCGCCTGTCCGCCAATTGCCCTGCCGGTCGGCGCACGCTTGACCCTGGGCATTCGCCCGGAGAGCGTTCAACTGGCTGGCGCTGGCGTCCCGGCACTGGCCGCCAGCGTGGAGTTCGTCGAGGAGTTGGGTGGCAGCCATGTAGCCTATTGCTGGATAGGCGATGTCCAGCTCGCCTTGGTTCTGCCGCGCGAGCAGAAGGTCAGCGAAGGCATGCGGCTACCCCTCAGCCTGCCGGCCCAGGCCCTGCATGCCTTTGATGCGCAGCACGGGCGGCGCATCGAGTTCTTGCGCCGGCCGGAGCACGCGCCGGACGCGCTCGCTCTGGCCTAGTTTCATTAGGGCCTGTTCACACTATTTTTACAAGTGCGAACGAGGTGAAAATAGTGTGAACAGGCCCTAGCCGCTCTAAGCCACCAAGTCCCACTTGTTCCTTAGCGGAAGTTAATCATCGTGACGGCGGCGTTGCGCAGCAGCGTGGCCGCGAAATTCTGGTCGGTCATCTGCGTCAGGTACTTGCCCGCCGCGTCGTCGCGAGGCCGCAACGGGCGCATCGGCTTGCCGTCGGTGGTGGGCCTGAGGTAGGCGTTCAGGTCGTCGTCCTGAATGCCCCAGGCATGCAGTTCCGCCAGGAGCTCGGGGTTCAGGGATGTCGTCTCGGAATGCTGGCTGCGGACCTTGTGCATCTCCGCGTCGAAAACCTCCCAGGCTCGATGTTCTGCCTCGGCCCGCAGGCGGGCGCCG
>DATDTH010000195.1:0-9455 GCA_035290985.1 Pseudomonas sp.
AGACAGGCCGCTGCTCGGTGCCATTGGGCTGTTCGGCCTGTTGCCTCAGCCATTCCAAGCGCTGGTGCAGCTGGGCGGCGAAGCTGCGGGCGGCCAGTTCCTCGTGGAAGTTCAGCACGCGCCGGCCCATTCGCACCTGCCAGCGCGGTTGGCCGTGTAGGCTGATGGCTTCGAGCACTACCTGCATGCAATTTTTCCTGCTGTTGGGCGGTTTCGAGAAGACCTCAAGCGCGTCGAGAGACAGTACCTCAGGTCGAGTGGCGCTCCAACCGCCGTATCGCCTGTTTATTGCCGGCCCGGCAGGCTCAATGCACCCAGATTTCGACCCGGCGGTTTTCCATTCGCCCGCTTTCGCTGCTGTTTGCCGCCACCGGCAGGATGCCGCCCAGGCCGGTGATCAGGCGGAAGCTCACCCCGGCCTTGACCAGCTCGCGGCGTACCGCCATGGCCCGAAGCTTGGACAGCAGGGCGACGCGATCCGGATCCTCCTGGGCATCGCCGAAGCCGACCAGGCTGACCTGGGTCTGCAGCTTGCCATTGCGCTTGAGGTAATCGGCCAGTTGCAGCAGATCCTGCTGGGCTTTGCTGTCCAGGCTGGCACTGCCTTCCTTGAAGTGGAAAGTGACTGACAGCCTGCGGGCCTCGCGAGCCAGGCCCTGATAGACCTCGGGCATCTGTGCGCTGGGCGCCACCTGAAAGATCTCGATCGGCTGCGCAATGACCGCGTTTTGCGGGTCGGCGGGCGGGGTGGGCAGGGCGGCCTGGACGAGGTTCGCGTCCGTCAGCAGGTGCAGCAGCAACAGGCTGGCAGTCCAGTTTTTGCCAGAAAAACAGATCATCGTGGTATCCAGTGATTTGCGGGGCGCGCATCTTACTGGTTGATGACCGCCGAATGAAAAAAAGTGGCTAAAGGCTAGCAGTTCTGTGACGGCGCTCTAAAAAAGGCCCGCCAGGGCCGCGGGCAGGCGGCTAGTAGAAGGCTGGGTAGAGCCGCTGTCCGGCGAAACCCAGCGTGGGTCATTTGCTGGGTTTCGCTTCGCTCTACACCAGCCTACCTTTCGCCAACAAAACGGCTCTACGCCAGCCGACATCTGCGGGGGTCAGTAGACCCACACCTCGACCCGGCGGTTTTTCTGGCGTCCGCTGTCGCCGGTGTTCGCCGCCACCGGCAACTCGTCGCCCAGGCCGGTGATGTCGCGAAACAGCACGCCGCCCTTGGCCAGTTCCCGGCGAACCGCCATGGCGCGCAGTTTCGACAGCAGGTTGGCCCGGGCGGGGTCCGTCTTAGCATCGCCGAAACCGACCAGCACCACCTCATGCTTGAGCTTCTGCTGGCTGTTCAGGTAGTCCAGCACCCGTCCGATATCCCGCTGCGCCTTGTTGTCCAGCGTGGCGCTGCCCTCCTGGAAGCGAAAGTTGACGGACAGGCGCTGGGCGTCACGGGCCAGGGCTCGGTAGCGTGCCGGCATCTCCTGGCTGGGTTCGATGCGCACGGCCTGCACGGTCTGGGCGATGAAGCCGCTCTGTTCGACTATCGCCTGGCCGCGCGGGCTGTGGGCGAAGGCCACCAGGGCCTGGGCCCAGGGGTTGGGCTCGCCGGGTTTGTTATAGAGGAACAGGCGCCGCGACAGCGGGTAGTCCTCGGTAGCGATCAGGGTCACGCTAGGGGGCATGGGTTGGGAGCTGCCCGCGGCTATGGCCAGGGCCTTGGCCTGGCGGATGTAGGGCAGGCCGATAAAGCCGATGCCATTGCGGTCCCGGCTGACGGCGTCCGAGAGTTGTTCGCTGGATTCGAAACGCTGGGCGCCGGCGGCCAGGCTCCTGCCGTTGGCCGTCAGCACCAGCTCCTTGAAGGTGTCGTAGGTGCCGGATTTGTCATCCCGGGCATAGAGGTTGATGGTGCCGCCCTGGCTGCCGAGGGCTTCCCAGGTGGTGATTTCACCGGCGAAGACCTGGGCCAGCTGTTCGGTGCGCAAGGCGCCCAGGGGGTTGTCCGGGTGCAGGATGATCGCCAGGCCGTCGATGGCGATCACCTGTTCGGCTTGGCGGCTTTTCAGGTCACCCAGGTTGGCGAGTTCCAGGGCCTCGCTGTCCTTGATCGGTCGCGATGAGGCGGCCAGTTCCGCGCTGCCCTCCTTCAGGGCGACGAACCCGGTGCCCGAGCCATGGGCGGCGACATCCACCTTCACACGGCGACCGTCAGGGGTCTGGCCGGTGACCCGCTGTTCGTTTTCCCCGCTGCTCTCCAGGCGTATGGCCAGCAGACCCTGTTCCTCGAACAGGCCCTTGACCAGGGCCGGGCCCAGTTTGGCGCCTATGGTGTTGGAGCCTTGCAGGCGCAAGGCAGCTTGTCCTTCGGTGGGGAGCGGCAGGGCGGCGAAGACCGACCAGGGCAGGGCATAGGCGATAAAGCCGAGCAGCAGAAAGGTTGTGGTACGGCTCCAGATTTCGCGGTCACAAACTGCAGGGGCGCGCGACATGCGGCAAACACCTTCTATGGGGGGAGGGGGAAGTGCCGCGAAGATTAAGTCGTTCAGGTGTCAGCCTTGTGACAGTCCGTGATTCTGTTGCGTGTGACGTCAAGGGGACTGCGCACCGCCTGTCGGTGCGCGCGCCACCGGCAGGGGTTGCCCATCGCCTTGCGCGACAGGCAGCCCCTGAATCGACTCAGGCGCCGGTGCGGGGTAGCTGGCCGTCGGCGCGGAACATCCCGCGAATGCCACGCAGGGCCTGGCGGATGCGATCCTGGTTCTCGATCAGGGCGAAGCGCACATGATCGTCACCGTAATCGCCGAAGCCGATTCCAGGCGAGACGCAGACCTTGGCCTCGCCCAGCAGTTTCTTGGCGAACTCCAGCGAACCGAGATGAGCGTAGGCCGGGGGGATCTTGGCCCAGACGTACATCGAGGCCTTGGGGTTTTCCACCATCCAGCCCAATTCGTGCAGGCCCTTGACCAGGACATTGCGCCTTTGCCGATACTGCTCGGCGATGTCCAGTACGCACTGCTGGTCGCCTTCCAGGGCGGCGATGGCAGCGACCTGCAGCGGGGTGAAGGTGCCGTAGTCGTGGTAGCTCTTGATCCGCGCCAAGGCGTTGACCAGTTCCGGGTTGCCGACCATAAAGCCGATGCGCAAGCCGGCCATGTTGTAGCTCTTGGACAGGGTGAAGAACTCCACGGCTATGTCCTTGGCTCCCGGCACCTGCATGATCGAGGGGGCCTTCCAGCCGTCGTAGACGATGTCGGCATAGGCCAGGTCGTGGACCACCAGGACATCGTACTGCTTGGCCAGGGCCACCACGCGCTCGAAGAAATCCAGCTCCACGCACTGGGCGGTGGGGTTGGACGGAAAGCCCAGGATCATCATCTTCGGCTTGGGAATGGATTCGCGGATGGCCCGTTCCAGTTCGGCGAAGAAATCCACGCCCGGTACCAGGGGCACCGAACGCACCTGGGCGCCGGCGATCACCGCGCCATAGATGTGGATGGGGTAGCTGGGGTTGGGCACCAGCACGGTATCGCCATGATCCAGGGTGGCGAGCATCAGGTGCGCCAGGCCTTCCTTGGAGCCTATGGTGACTATGGCTTCGCTTTCCGGGTCGATCTCCACCTGGTAGCGATCGGCGTACCAGCGCGAGATGGCCCGGCGCAGGCGTGGGATGCCGCGGGAGGTGGAGTAGCCGTGGGTGTCTTCGCGCTGTGCGACCTGCACCAGCTTCTCGACTATGTGCGGCGGGGTGGCCCCGTCCGGATTGCCCATGCTGAAGTCGATGATGTCCTCGCCACGGCGGCGGGCGGCCATCTTCAGTTCGGCGGTGATATTGAATACGTAGGGGGGCAGGCGATCGATGCGCGCAAAACGGCGCTTAGCTTGTTCAGCCATGTGTTCCTCGAGAGACGTAAGCGCCCGGAACCGTCCGAGCGACGTTGGCCACTGCGGTGGCCAGCCGCGAAGATAAACGCAGCGGCAGGCGCTTGTCGAGCCCCGTCGGACTTCGATCCGTCGGGCGGCGGTCCGTCGGCCATCCCTGGCTCGACGGCTGAAGGGACTTAGCGGGTTGCGGGGCGAACCCGCAGAGAGAAGGTCTTGGCCTGGGTACTGCCATTCACGTCCCGTACCTGGACCATGAACCAGTGGGCTGTGCTGGCTGCCGCGCCGGCCTCGGGCGTGCCGCTCACCACCCCATCGGCAGCCATGCGCAGGCCGGCGGGTGGATGGCCGCTCATCAGCTTCCAGGTGGCGCCACCGAGGCCGCCGGTGCTGTACAGCTGGGCCAGGTACGGCTGGCCGGCGCGTGCCTCGGGCAGGATGGCCCGGCTGTTGATCAGCAGGCCGTCATTGGGATGGCTGGCGGCCAGGCGGTAGAACTTCACCCGGCCGCCTTCGCTGGCACTGTCACCGTGCATGTGCAGGTAGGCGCCGGCCTTGAAGTAGAAGGTCTCGCCGTTCCAGGCCGGGTCCATGACCATGCGCGCCGGCGGGCCGCCATTGACCGAGGCCATGGCAACGTTGTCGCTTACTTTCAGCTGGTAGGAAAAGACCTGACCCAGGGCCACGCCACTGGCCAGGGTGTGGTTGGTAAAGGGTGGTCCCTGTTCCGGCAGCCCCTGCAGCTTGGCGATCACTCGGCCGCTACGGCTCACCTGGTCATAGCGGTAATAGATCATGATCAGGGGCGCGCTGCCGTAGCCGTGGACCTGGCCGATGATGACGATGCCATCGCTGGGCACCTGGGTGACCTTGACCAGGGCGTCCTGCACCGAGGTGCCGGCCGCGTTCCAGGTCACGCCCAGGTTGCTCGGGTCGAGCATCTCGCGCAGCTCCGCGCGTGGACTGCCGGAGCCGCCCGCGGTGGCGCCGTTCACCGGGGCCCAGAAGGTCATGGCGCCATCGCTATCGGTGCGAAACCAGGGCGATTGGTAGCCCAGGTTGCCGCTCAGCTGATCCGGCGCGAGGGTCAACGCCTTGCCGCTGGTGCCGCCATTGGCATCCGCCGGCACCGTGAGGTTCCAGTTTTCCAGGGCGAAGTTACCGCCGGGTGGTAGGCCGCGATAGAGGTCCGCTTGGGCCTCGCCGGCGAGCCATCCGCTGAGCAGGCACAAGCCCAGCAGCGCGTTTTGGCTGTGCTGGAAGGAGTGAAACGTCTGCATATCTGCACATCCTCATCGTGAGGCACTGCGGCCGAGGCGCAGGTGCGCCTGTGCCATGCCTCAAAGCCAAGGCCTGCCGGGAGGCAGGCCCTTGAGCAGACTCTTGGGCAGCACTATGGTTCGGTTCCGTTGGGTGGGTCAGCGAGCGCGGTCCTGGCGCCTGGTTGAAACCTAAGGCGCGACCATCACCGACAGGGTCTTGGCATCGGTGCTGCCATAGGCATCCCGGATCTGCACCGTAAAATCGTTGGGCCAGGCAGACACGGCACTGGCCAGCGGTGTGCCGCTGAGCACACCGCTGCTGTCGAGACGCAACCCTTTGGGCGGAAAGCCGCTAACCAGTTGCCAGGTGCCACCGCCCGCGCCGCCCTGGGCTTGCAGGGCAACCCGGTAGGCTGCGCCGGCCTTGGCCGCTGGCAGTGTCGTGGCACTGCTAATGGCCAGGCCGTTGGCTGGGTGGCTGACCGCCAGGTTGTAAAATTTCACCAGCGCTCCCTCGAGCGGATTGCTGCCATAGGTGTGCAGGTAGGCGCCGGCCTTGAAGTAGAAGGTTTTGGGATCCCAGGACGGGTCCAGCAGCATCATGGCGTAGGGGCCGTTATTGGCCGATACGAAGGCCAGTGCCTGGCCGCCGGGTATGCGCTCCACATTGATCTGGTAGCTGAAGGTCTGGCCGAGCTTGATGTTGTCGGCAATCATGTGTTGCCAGAAGGGTGGACCCTGAACGGGCGAGCCCTGCAGCTTGACCATCAGCCTGCCGGTTTGGGTGATCGGGTTAAAGCGGTAGTAGACCATCACCAAGGGCGCCGCATAGTAGCCATGCACCTGACCGACTATGACGATGCCGTCACGGGGCACCTGCATGACCCGGACCTGGGCATCCAGTTTCGCCTTGCCGAAGCTGTCCCAGTTGACCGCGGTGGAGGGTGGCGCGAGCAGTTCGCGCAGTTCGTTGCGGGGGTGCCGGGAGCCGCCGGTGGTGGCACCAGTGACCGGAGCCCAGATGGTCATGGCGCCGTCCGTATCGGTGAAGAACCAGGGCCAGCGACTGTAGCCCGTGGGACCGCTGAGCTGGTACGGCTGGATCAGCAGCGGCTCCCCATTGGTGCTGCCATCGCTATCCGTGGGTAATAGCATGTTCCAGTTGTCCAGGGCAAAGTTGCCGCCGGGGGGCAGGTTGGGATCCAGTTCGGCGAGGGCCGGATTGCACAGGCTGAGCAGCGCCAGGGGGAGCAAGGCGCGGCGTAAATAGCGGGTAACGCGGGGCAGGGAAATGTACATCACAGGGTCGTCCTTATACTTAGGGATGCTGGATAAAGCAGTGAGCTGTCAGCGCGACCTTGCGCGACGGCATTCAAAGCACTCGAAGCGCCCTGGAGCGTTCATGAGCCGGCTCAGGGCGCACTGCGCGAAAGCAGCAATAGCCTCTCGACTATAGTTCGCGGCTTGCCTGACCACGGAGTCGAAATGGCGGTGTTTCGAGGCGCAATTCACAGTTCTTCAAGGCTGCACCAGAATGGAAAACAGCTTGGAGTCGGTGTTGCCGTTGGCATCGCGGACTTGCACCGTGAACTCGTTGGGCAAGGGTGAGACGGCACTGGCCAGCGGTGTGCCGCTGAGCACGCCGCTGCTGTCGAGACTCAACCCCTGGGGCGGAAAGCCGCTGACCAGGCGCCAGGTTCCGCCGCCCACACCGCCCTGGGCCTGCAGGGCGAGTTGGTAGGGCGTGCCGGCCCTGGCCGCCGGCAAGGTGCTGTCACTGGTAACGACCAGGCCGTTGGCCGGGTGGCTGGTGGCCAGTTGGTAGAACTTGACCAGCGCGCCTTCGCTGGCGCTGCTGCCATGGCTGTGCAGGTAGGCGCCGGCCTTGAAATAGAAGGTTTTGGGGTCCCAGGCGGGGTCCAGCAGCATCATGGCGTAGGGGCCGTTGTTGGCGGAGACGAAGGCCAGTGCCTGGCCGCCGGGTATGCGCTCCACATTGATCTGGTAGCTGAAGGCCTGGCCGAGCTTGATGTTGTCGGCAATTATATGTTGCCAGAAGGGCGGCCCTTGAACGGGTAAACCCTGCAGTTTGGCCATGACCCTGCCGGTTTGGGTGAGTGGGTTATAGCGGTAGTAGACCATGACCAGGGGCGCCGCATTGTAGCCATGCACCTGGCCGACTATGACGATGCCGTCAGGGGGTACCTGCATGACCCGGACCTGGGCATCCAGTTTCGCTTTGCCGAAACTGTCCCAATTGACCGTGGTAGAGGGCGGCGCGAGCATTTCGCGCAACTCGGAACGGGGCGAGTTGGAACCGCCCGCGGTGGTGCCGTTCAACGGTGCCCAGAAGGTCATGGCGCCATCCGCTTCGGTGTAGAAGGAGGGACGGTTGCTGTAACCGTAGGGCCCGCTCAACTGGGCCGGCGGGATGGTCAGGGGCGGGCCGCTGACCCCACCCTGGGCGTCCACCGGGATGGTGATGTTCCAGTTTTCCATGGCGAAGTTGCCGCCGGGGGGCAGGGCCGGATTGAGTTCGGCCACGGCGTTATGGCCGCCCCCCAGGCAAAGGCTGGCGAGCAGAAGCAGGGCTGTGGGTGTGGATAACGGGCGTGGAGCCGCGGGTCGCAGGGTCTTGATCGACATGGGTAAACCTCCTTGTCTGGCGTGGGAGCGAATGCGCCGTAGCAGGCAATCCCGGAATTGGGCTGCTCCTGCCTGAGCCGTCCGTCGTGGAGCTTAGTCGGGCGAGGGGAGGGGGTCGGTCTTTTTCTCGACCTGGGGGCACTGACTTTAGTTCTGTCGGGTAGGATCGCGCTACGCCGGGCGGTCACCCGGCGCAGGAGGCGAAATGGGCAGGAGAGGGCGCGGCCCCGGCTTATTGGCCGAGCAGATCGCTCATGGCGATGATCTGTTCGGCGACCTGGATCAGCTTCTGCTGACGACTCATGGCCTGGCGGCGCATCAGGGTGTAGGCCTCTTCCTCGTTACAGTTCTTCATTTTCATCAGCATGCCCTTGGCCAGCTCGATGCGCTTGCGTTCGGCCATCTGCTGGTCGCGGGCATGCAACTGGGCGCGCAGGGCCTGGTCGCTCTCGAAGCGCACCATGGCGACGTCGAGTATGGGTTTCAGGCGCTTGGCCTGGATGCCTTCGACTATGTAGGCGCTGACCCCGGCCTGGATGGCCTGGCGCATCACGTCCGGGTCCTGCTCGTCTGTGAACATAACGATCGGGCGCGGCTGGTCACGGCTGACCAGCACCACCTGTTCCATCACGTCGCGGCTGGGGGATTCGGTGTCGATCAGGATCACGTCCGGGCGCACGGCCTCGACGCGCTCGGGCAGGTCGATGGTCAGCCCGGATTCGTCTATCACCTCGAAGCCGGCTTCGATCAGCGCGGCGCGCAGCCGCCCGACCTTTTTCGGGGTGTCATTGATCAGGAGGATTCGCAACATGGGGGCGGTCTTCCCGTAGGTTAAAGAGTAAAGGTCTGGGGGGTGTCGGTCAGCGCATGCAGCGCGAAGCTGCGGGCATAACCGGCCGGATCGGAGCCGTCCCAGAGTTTGCCATCGAGCAGGGTCGAGCTGCGCATCGGCGTGTTGGGCACGGCGATGTCCAGGGCACTGGCGGCCTCGCGATAGAGGTCGAGCTGCTGTACTTGGCCTGCGATTTTCAGGTAATCCGGATCCTCGCGCAACAGGCCCCAGCGCCGGAACTGGGTCATGAACCACAGGCCGTCAGACAAGTAGGGCATGTTCACCTGGCCCTTGGCGAAGAAACGCAGCGGGTGCGCGTCCAGCCAGGCGTGGCCCAGGCCATCCTGGTACTGGCCGAGCAGGCGCGGTTCGATGGCCGACAGCGGGGCGTCGACATAGTCGGGGCTGCTGATCAGTTGGGCGGTGCTGCGCTTGTTCTCTTCATGCTCATCGATGAAGCGGCTGGCCTCCAGGACCGCCATGGTCAGGGCGCGGGCGGTATTGGGATACTGTTCGACGAACTCGCGGGTGACGCCCAGCACCTTTTCCGGGTGGTCGTTCCAGATCATCTGACTGGTGGCGACGGTAAAGCCCTGGCCTTGCTGCACCGCCAGTGCGCCCCAGGGATCGCCGGCACAGAACCCATCGATACGTCCGGCCTTGAGGTGGGCAACCATCTGCGAGGGCGGTACGACCACGCTGTTGACGTCTTCCAGGGGATGAATGCCCTGGCTGGCCAGCCAGTAATTGAGCCACATGGCATGGGTGCCGGTGGGAAAGGTCTGGGCGAAGGTCAGTTTGGCCCCATTTTGGCGCACGCGGGCCACCAGCGCTTCGCTAGAGGT
>DATDTH010000196.1:0-2390 GCA_035290985.1 Pseudomonas sp.
GCGGCGGGTAACGAATCGGCCGCGGCCGCCAGCGTCTACCTGAACGCCGGCCTGCTGCCGGTGCGCGACCTGTCGATTCGTCTCGACGAAGGCCAGCCGCCGCGCCTGCAATGGGGCCACAGCGGCAAGGATGTCGTGGGCTACAACCTCTACCTGGGGCCTGCCGGTGCCCGGCAGAAACTCAACGGCCAGCCGCTCGGCGACACGTTCTATGTCGACCAGGGCGCGGCCCTGCCATTGACGGACGAGCGTCTCTACAGCGTCACCGCGGTGGATGCCCAGGGCGTCGAAAGCCTGCCCCACAGCCTGGCCCTGCCGGCGCTGAAGGCCGAGCTGCGGGCCGACCAGCTGTTCCAGCGCGGGCTGTTCAACCAGTTGAACTACCGCGTCAGCAACAGCGGCACCCAAGGGCTCAAGCGCCTGCAGTTACGGGTCAAGGTCGAGGTCGCGGGACAGGTCAAGCAGCACCTGTCCGAGTTCTTCGATGTGGCCGCCGGCGGACTGAGCGACGTGTCGCTGGTCGTGGCGGGCTATCAAGGCCTGCCAGGGGTGGTGCCGCTCAGCGCGGAACTGCTGCATGCCCCGCAAGTGGGTGAGGAAGTGGTCATCCAGCGCAGCGAGTCGATCAGCGCGGGCGAGAATACCCTGCTGGTGCAACTGCTGGCCGACGAGTTCACCCGGGGCGGCAGCGGCAGCGTGCGCCTGCGCCTGGAGAACCCCAGCGCGGTGGTGACCGAGCTGGTGACCGCCAGCGGCAACGGCAGCCAGGGCTCGGCGGAAATGCGCCTGATCCTGGAAGACCTGCAGGGCAACGTGCTGGCCAGCGAGCCGGTCAAGGCCGCGATCGGCAATGGCCTGGTCACGGTGCGGGACGGCCGCACGGTGGCGCGGGTCGGCCCGCTGGAGGTGCTGGAAACCGGCCCCTTCAGCATCAAGGTGCCGATGGCGGCGCCGGATCAGGTGCGGGTGCGCTTGGAGGCGGACTTCCTGCACCACCAGACCGGCTTGCCGACTGAACTGAAGATCGGCGGCCTGCGCGGCAGCCGCGAGCTGACCCTGGTTGAGACGCCGTACTACGGCGAACTCAGCGAGATCGTGCCGCAGCAGGTGCAGGCCGGCGACAAGCTGCTGATCAAGGGCCGCGCCCTGACGCGCGGCGACGCTCAGCCGCTGGCCAATGCCGACCTCACCCTGGTGCTGGCGGTGCGTGGTTTCGAGCAGGTGCTGAGCGTCACCACCGATGCCCAGGGGCTGTTCCAGTACCAGCACGCGAGCGCGGCCGGCGACTCCGGTGAGTACCAGGTGTCGGTGATCCACCCGAGCCTCCAGGCGCGCCCGCAACAGGGGCACTTCCTGGTGCAAGGGGCGGGCTATTCGCCGGCCAAGTTCGTGCTGACCTTCCCGCGCAACTACGAGCAAACGGCCAGTGTCCTGGTCGAGGCGGGCAACGACACGCCGCTGAAAAATCTGCGCCTGGAATATATCCAGCCCACGGGCACCACGGGGCTGCCGGCTGGGCTCAAGGTCCAGCTCGGTTCGCCGTTGAACCTGGCGGCCAAGCAGAAGGGCAGCCTGACCCTGCGCATCAGCGGCGACAACAGCGCGGCGGCCTCCGGCCTGCTGGACTACCGCATCGTCGCCGATGGCCTGAGCCGGCCGCTGGGGCAGAGCCGCATCCAGTACAGCCTGGTGGAAGCCCGGCCGATGGCCAATGTCACGCCGACGCAAGTTCGCACGGGCCTGGCCCGCGAGGCCGAGCAGGTGGAGAACGTCACGCTGAGCAACGACGGCCGTGACGTGCTGCGCAATGTCCGCCTGAGCCTGCTCAACGAGCAGGGCGGCGCCGCGCCGGCCTGGGTCAGCCTGCGCACTTCCGAGCGCCTGGGCGACCTGGCCGTGGGCACCCGCTACCCGATAGGCGTAGCCTTCCGGCCAGGTGCCGAGGTGCCGGAGGGGGATTACTTCTTCAGCCTGCGCATCGAGAGCGACAACCACCCGCTGGTGAACATTCCATTGCAGGCGGCGGTGACCCAATCCGGCAAGGGCGGGGTGATCTTCCAGGTGGAGGACATCTACACCGGTACCCTGAACGGGGATACCCGGGTGCTCGGGCTCAAGGGTGCGCGGATCAAGCTGCAGAACCGCAAGGTGCTGAGCGCCGAGTACAACCTGACCACCGATGAAAAGGGCCAGGTGCTGCTGGAGAACATTCCGGCCGGCGAATACAGCTACCGGGTCTCGGCCTGGGACCACGACGACCTGGGCGGGCAGCTGTGGATCAAGCCCGGCATGACCCAGGCCGAAACCCTGTTCCTGATGAGCAAGCTGGTCACGGTGGAATGGTCGGTGAAGGAGATCACCCTGCAGGACCGCTACGAGGTGATTCTCAA
>DATDTH010000197.1:0-2399 GCA_035290985.1 Pseudomonas sp.
TCATAAAACGTGACGAGATGCCCTTCCATTTGCGCAGGGTCCATGCCGCCGTACGGTTGAGCCACATAGATGGCAGGCAGGCGCAAATCGGGAAAGATGTCCACCTGCATCCGCGTGAGCGCCAACAAAGCGCAGAGCGCAATCGCCACCAGCGCAACCAGGACCGTGATGGGCCGCCTCATGGCGGCAACGATAAGCCACATCCCTTATTGCCCTCCCGTCGGTGACGCCTGCAACAGGTCGAGGAATGGCCCAAGGTCACCCCGGGAGCCGCCCAGCCCCAGCAGCGAGCGCCAGACTCCAAGCCGCGCCAGCGCATCATCAATACTAGCCTGCACCAGCAGACGCTCGGCCTCGGCCACCTCGATCACCGTCGTCAACCCGGCCTGATACCGGGCGCGGGCCTGCCCCTCGGTGTCGCGAGCTGCAGCGAGCTGCACCGGGGTGTTCTCCGTGATCAGTCGGGCACTCTCGACCGTCGCCAGCGCCTTCGCCTGTCCTGCGGTCAATGCCTGGAGCACCTGCTCATGCCTGGCCGATTCGGCCGCCTCATTATGCTGCTCGATCCGGCGTTGGGCGCGAATCGAGGCCACATCGAACAGCGAAAACGTGGCGGTCAAGCCGGCCGCCCAATTGGGCGAGTCGGGCAAGAGACCATCGGTGTCCGAGTTGCGATTCCCCTGCGCATCCCACCCGCTGCCCCGTCCGTAATAGCCGGCCTGAAGGCCAAACCGGGGCGCCCACGCAAGATCCAGCGCCTCTTTGCGTTTTCGGAACACCTCGACCTTTGTCTCCTGCGCCGCAGCAAGAGGATGCGCCCTCAACCTCAGCTCCGGCGGCTGGCTCGACGGGGGAATTTTGAGCAACGGCTCCGCCTGGACCACGAGTCGCTCGCCGGCCACTCCCAGCACTTCGGCCAGAGTCGCGCGGGCGATTTCCTCTGTCTGCTGGGCCTGAATGAGCTGCGTGCGCGCCAGCGCCAATTCGGCCCGGGCGCGAGAAGCATCCACCCCCGGCCGCAGCTCATTCTTGACCAGCACATCCACCGTCTTGGCGAACACACCCAGGCGCTCCACGTTGGCCTGCCTGGCCCGCACGGCCTCCTGGGCAGCGACCACCGCCAGAAACGCATCCCCCACGCCAAGGCCGACTTCGAGCCGGGTGAGCGTGACGCCCGCTGTCGCCTGCTGCTCAGCCGCGCGGGCCGCCTCTACATTGGCGGCGCGCAACCCGAAGTCGAACGGCTCCCACGCCGCCGCGATGCCCCCACTGCTCCCCCAGGCACTCGAATAGGAACGCCTGCCTATATCTGCGCCTGAGATCGGTTGGGTGAAAGAATTGGAAAAATACAGTCCGGAAACATTGTTAAAAGTGCCTCTGCTTTCCTGAAACCCCACATCCACGCGTGGCAAATACGCCGTGCGAGCGAGGTCAATGCCGGACTGGGCCGCCGACACCCTGGCCAGCGAGGCCTGCACGGAGGGGAAATGGTCCAGACCGAATTGAATGGCCTCCCTGAGCGTAAGCGGGGAAGGTGGCCGGTCTGGCGGCTGCGCCGCCGCCGTCCCTCCCAAGAGCCAGACTGCCAGACCCGACCCCAGCAGAAAAACGATCCGCCATCTCATGGCTCGCGCCTCATCGTGCCTGCCCTCCCTCCATGACTTCCTCCACCAGTTCCCTGATCTGTTGCCGCGCCCGAGCGAGCGCCCGTCGGCCCGCCGGCGTGATCGTGTAGCTCTTGTGGCGGCGCCCAGCCCGTAGTTGTGACTTACACCGAAGGTAGCCTACCGCCTCTAATCCATGGAGAGTCGGATAGAGCGTCCCTGGACTGAGACGGTACCCGTGTCGTGTCAATTCCTCAGCGAGATCCACTCCGCAGACCGGCTCCTCTCCCGCATGGTACAAGATATGAATCCGAACAAAGCCGAGAAAGAACTGCCTGAGCATATGGTCGGATAAGGGGTCAGGAACCGTTTGCCGAGAACGGCCCGAAGGGTGCTTCCGCACAAACGGTTCCTGACCCCTTGCTGACATAGCCGGCAAGCATACTCAAGCATCACATAAAAATCAAGACACGATATTGCAAGCCGATATTTATTCTGCACCCCCCTCGCTCGCCGATAAGCCTGGAGAACGCGGATGAATGAACCGGTGGAGGAGGCCATTCGGGCTGGCTCAGAGAGGTATCGAGAGAAGCGGAAAGAGCGACGTCAGCGCTCTTGACAGGGTGTCAATCTCAAGGGTATTCTTATATTTTTACATCGCCGGACGGCTCAAGAAGAAAGAGCACAGAAAGGATTGCTATGGCCGAGGCCGCGCGCGAAGGCGCTTTTGCCGGGGTGGGGTGGTGGATCATCGAGCGTCACGCCGCCGAGCACCCGGTACAGGGCACAAAGTTT
>DATDTH010000198.1:0-22816 GCA_035290985.1 Pseudomonas sp.
ATCTACACCCATATCCTCGAGGAAGTGACCGCCGTCTGCACGCGCGCCGTGGTCATCAGCCAGGGCCGGCTGGTGGCTGACGGCACGCCGCTGGAGCTGGAAAGCCGCTCGCGCTACCACCAGGCGGTGACCCTGCTCGGCGCCGAGGCGCTGGATTCGGCCGCGCTGGCCGCTTTGCCCGGTGTGGCCGGGGTCGAGACCAACGCGCGCGAGCACAGCCTGACGGTGCTGGCCCAGCCGGGGCAGGTGATCTTTCCCCAGATCAATGGGTTGATCGGCCAGCGCGGCTGGGCGGTCAAGGAACTGAACGTGGAGCGCGGCCGTCTGGATGAAGTGTTCCGCACCCTGACGCGCGGAGAAGGCCTATGAAACAGTTGCCGGTGTTGTTCAAACGCGAGCTGGCGAGCTATTTCGCCACGCCGCTGGCCTATGTGTTCATCCTGATTTTCCTGGTGCTGTCCGGGGTCTTCACCTTCTACCTGGGTGGTTTCTACGAGAGCGGCCAGGCCAACCTGCAGCCCTTCTTCAATTTTCACCCCTGGCTCTACCTGTTCCTGATCCCTGCCGTGGCCATGCGCCTGTGGGCCGAGGAGCGCAAGTCCGGCTCCATCGAGCTGCTGATGACCCTGCCGATCACCCGCAGCGAGGCGGTGCTGGGCAAGTTTCTCGCCGCCTGGGCCTTCGCCGGCCTGGCGCTGCTGCTGACCTTTCCCATGGTGCTCACGGTCAACTACCTGGGCGAGCCGGACAACGGCGCCATAGTCACCGGTTATATCGGCAGCTGGCTGCTGGCCGGCGCCTACCTGGCGATCGGCTCCTGCCTGTCGGCGCTGGCGAAGAACCAGGTGATCGCCTTTATCCTGGCGGTCAGCGTGTGCTTCCTGTTTATCGTCAGCGGCATGCCCCTGGTGCTGGACGCCTTCAGCGGCTGGGCGCCGCAATGGCTGGTGGATGCGGTGGCCTCCCTGAGTTTCCTGATCCGCTTCGATGCCATCAGCAAGGGCGTGATCGACCTGCGCGACTTGCTGTATTTCATCACCTTGATCGCTGCCTGGCTGGCCGCCACCGCGGTCGTGATCGATCTGAAGAAGGCTGACTGAGATGAAACGTTTGATCCATTCCGGCGCCGGGCTGTTGGTTATCGCCCTGGCCTTCCTGGCGTTCAATATCCTGTCTGGCCTGAGTTTCACCGACAGCCGTCTGGACCTGACCGAGCAGAAGCTCTACACCCTGTCCGACGGCACCCGCAAGGTGCTGGCCGAGCTGGATAAACCGGTGGAGCTGCACTTCTTCTATTCGGACAAGGGCAGCAAGGACCTGGTGATGCTGCGCAACTACGCCAAGCGCGTGGAAGAGCTGCTCAAGGCCTACCAGCGCGCCGCCGACGGCAAAATTAGCTTGCAGGTGATCGACCCCGAGCCCTTCTCCGAGGAGGAGGACAAGGCCGCCGCGTTCGGTCTGCAGGCCGTGCCGCTGAACCAGAGCGGCGACCAGGTCTACTTCGGCCTGGCCGGCAGCAGCGGGGCGGACAACACCCAGGTCATCCCGTTCTTCGCTCTGGACCAGGAAGAGTTCCTCGAGTACGAGATCAGCCGCCTGATCCAGGGCCTGGCCAAGCCCGAACGGCCGGTGGTCGGCGTGCTGTCCGGGTTGCAGCTGAATGGCGGCTTCGACATGCAGAGCCGCCAGCCGACCGCGCCCTGGATGGTGCTGGAGGAGATTCGCCAGCAGTTCCAGATCGAGAGCCTGCAGGCCAACATCGACCAGATCCCGGACAAGGTCTCGGTGCTGCTACTGGTGCACCCCAAGCAGCTGGCCGAGCAGACCCTCTACGCCATCGACCAGTTCGTGCTGCGCGGCGGCAAGCTGCTGGTGTTCGTCGACCCCTTCAGCGAGGCGGACACCGGTATGGGCATGCCGGGCGAGTCGGCGGAGCAGAGTTCCGACCTGGCGCCGCTGTTCAAGGCCTGGGGCCTGCGCCTGGTGCCGGACCAGGTGCTGGGTGACGGCGCTTACGCCATGGCCGTCGGCATGGGCCAGGGTCAGCGCCCGGTGCGCCATGCCGCCTGGCTGAGCCTGCCCAAGGCGGCGCTGGACCAGCAGGATGTCAGCACCGCCGGCCTGGAAAGCATCACGGTGGCGACCGCGGGCCTGCTCGAACCCCTGGAAGGGGCGAAGACCCGCTTCGTGCCGCTGATCCAGAGCTCGCAGTACGCCATGGCGTTCGACGCCAAGCGCTTCGCGGCCCTGGACAACCCGGAGAGCCTGATCCGCGAACTGCAACCGACCGGCGAGCGTTACACCCTGGCCGCGCGCATCAGCGGCCCGGTGCAGAGTGCTTTCCCGGACGGCATCGAAGGCCGCAAGGACGGCCTGAAGGCCGCCGACACTATCAACGTAATTGCCGTGGCCGACACCGACCTGCTGGCCGACCGCCTCTGGGTGCAGGTGCAGGACTTCTTCGGCCAGCGGGTGCCGCAGCCCTGGGCCGACAACGGCGCCTTCGCCATCAACGCCCTGGACAACCTGGCCGGCTCCGATGCGCTGATCAGCGTGCGCTCGCGCGGGCGCTTCAACCGCCCGTTCGAGGTGGTGGAACGGCTGCAGCGCGATGCCGAGGTGCAGTTCCGCGAGAAGGAAGATGCCCTGCAGAAACGCCTGGCCGCCACCGAGCAGCAACTGGCCACCCTGCAGCAGAACCCGGACCCGAGCAAGACCCAGGAACTGACCCCGGAACAGCAGGCCACGGTGCAGCAGTTCCTGCGCGAGAAGGTGGCGATACGCCGGGAATTACGCGACGTGCGCTTTCAGCTCAACGCCGATATCGAGGCCCTGGGCCGCACCCTGAAGTTCCTCAATATCGCCCTGGTGCCCCTGCTCCTGACCCTGGGCGTGCTGGCCCTCTGGCTGTGGCGCCGTCGTAAAGGCTAAGTTCGCGGGCGGGGCCGCCTCCGCCTTGGCGGGTTGCACCCGCCCTACGATATACGCTTCGGTGAAACCCGCAATTGATGCGCGGTGTGCTTGCTCTGGTAGGGCGGGTGCAACCCGCGTATCACGGTGGCGAAACGCTTATTCCCCGGCAATCCTCATCTCGCCAACATTGGCGCCGCCCCAATCGGGCGGATAATCACCCTGGGCCACATAGGCCGTAGGTCGGGTTAGCGAAGCGTAACCCGACAACGATGCTGTCGGGTTAGCAAAACGTAACCCGACCTACGAAAAGCGAATGTGCCTGCTCTGGCAGACCGTAGGGCGGGTGAAACCCGCGAAATCGTGGTGTCAGGCATACAACCAGCGCTGCAACCCCTCCAGATTGCTGACCACGATCTGCTGGGCGGCGGCCTTGGCCTGGATCTTGTTCGGGTCGATCTGGTAGCGCTGCAACACGTACTGCACCGGGGCGCCGCGGCTGGGGATGACCAGTTGGCCGTCCTGCATGCCGAAGTCGGTTTCGATAATGGCCTTCTGCGCCGGCGTCAGCCGCGAGTCCGGCGCCAGTATCACCGGCCCTCGCTCATCCAGCCTTCGTCACCCTCGCGGCCGTGCTCGCTGGCGTCGCCACGCTCGACGCGCAGCCCTGGCGGATTGCGGGTCGAGCGCAAAGCGTGCATTATTCGTGCGTATATTTTGCGATCGGGAGAATCCAGATGAGTGCCGTTATGGCCCCTCGCAGCCTCGCGGAAGAGTTTCGCGAGCCTGACCATGCCTTCCTTTCCCCTCATCGTATCGGTGAGGCCCTGGGCCTCCAGGTACAGAGTCTGGCCGAGCGCGCTCATGTGAGCCGCAATACACCGGCGGCCCGGCCCCAGAACGAAAACCTGCAACAGTATTTGCGTGATGTCGTGCGCGTAATGGCTGCCGCCCAGGATGCCGCGGGTGGCGATCGCAATCGGGCCATTTTCTGGTTTATGAACGAGCCTCTGAGCGAGTTCGACTACCTCACGCCCGATGCGCTGGTGACGGCTGGCAAGGCTGGCGTGGTCATCGACTACATCGAATCCGTCGCTGGCGGCGCGAGCGGATGATTCTGCGGGATCTGGGTGAGGATGAAGCGCTCTATCGCATCCTCACGCCGCGCTGGTCACACGCCCCGACCTCGGGGGCCGGTGCGGCGCAGGCTTGATTGGCCTTTCAATCAATCGTGCCCACGCTCCCGTGTGGACACGCTGCCCATGACGCTCCGTGTCATGTCTTCGTTGAGGCCGATTGATCGCCCAAAAGGTTAGTCACCCCCGCGGCTCCTACGGAATCACGGGTTTGGCGAGGCGCTTTTTCGTAGGGCGGGTGCAACCCGCGTATCACGGTGGCGAAACGCTTATTCCCCGGCAATTCTCATCTCGCCAACATTGGCGCCGCCCCAATCGGGCGGATAATCACCCTGGGCCACATAGCGGTGGAATGACGACCAGGGTCAGGCGGACACGCAGGGCGCCAGGCCGTGTTTTACCGGATTCCAATGCAGATAATCGAGATGGCGTTGGAAATCCTGGTCGTCGCGAATCAGGTGTTCCCAGTAGCGGTGTTGCCAGAGGGTGCCGCAGCCCTTGGCCTTGCGCCGGGTGGTCAGCAAGCTCGGCTCAAGATAGCCAAGGCCGCAGACCTGGGTCACCTGGCCCTTGATCAGGCGCCAGCGATTGGCGAAATCCGCATCCCCGTCAGGCAGTGTCCAGATCGCGTGCATATGGTCCGGCAGCAGGACCCAGCCGTCGATCCTGAACGGCTGGGTCAGGCGTACTTGCATGATCGCTTCGCGCAACGCGGCGCGGATTTTCGGCTCGGTCAGGATGGGCTGGCGGTGCAGGCTGACATGGGTGAAAAAATAGCTGCCGCCCGCTACGGCGGCACGTCGATAGCTCGGCATGGCAACCTCCTTGTCGACCAGGTGTCGAGCAAGGCTAGCTGCCATTTTGGGTTTTTAACATGCGCGGGTTGCACCCGCCGAAAGCGCTTCGATGACGCCGGCGGGTTATTCGCGACGCTGCTCTGGCGGGTTGCACCCGCCCTACGAAAGCGGCTCTGGTAGGGCGGGTGAAACCCGCGTATCAACCCGCTGGCTCAGGCGGTGTGCCAGGTGATCTCTTCTTCGCCATCGGCGCTGACGCGGATCCAGCGGTCGGCGTCTTCCACGCTTTCTTCTTCCTGCCAGCCACCCGGGGCGCAGCGCACTTCCACGCCGAGGGCGGCGAAGGCGGCGCGGGCGCAGGCCAGGTCATTGTCCCAGGGCGTCGCGGCGCTTTCCAGGAACAGGCTGTTCCACTTGCCGACGGCCTTGGGCAGCCAGGTCAGCGGGATGTGCCCGGCGGGGCTGTCCACCTCGCACTTGTAGGTCTGGCCCTGCTGGCGCCAGGGCGAGCAGGGGCCCAGGGCCGCGCCGAGCCATTCGGCGATCGCCTTGTGGTCGGCGTCCTTCAGGTAGATTTCGATGTCCGGTTGACGCATGGCAGAGGATTCCGTAGCCGTTGCAGGCGGCTGTAATGAAGAGGGGGGCGATTCAGAGCCGTTCGAACCAATCGTACCTGATGGCGACCGTGACCTCTAAGGGTTCGGCGATCACCGCGGCGCGTCGCTCGGCGCTGGCGCGCCAGCCATGGGGCGTCATCGCCAGCAGGTCGGCGCGGGCCTCGGCGCTGTCCAGGTTCAGGGTGAAGCTCAGGGTTTCGCCGTGGGCCAGGCGCATGCCGTCCGGCACCAGGGCCAGGTGCTTGTCGTCGCTGTAGTCGCGTACCTGGTCGTAGAGCTTTTCGCGCAGCTGCATCAGGTGCTCGCGGGTCGGGCCCACGCGCATCAGGCCGCCGCCGGGGGCGAGCAGGCGCCGGGCTTCCTGCCAGTCCAGGGGGCTGAACACGCTGGCGAGGAACTGGCAGCTGGCGTCGGCCAGGGGAACGCGGGCCATGCTGGCGATCAACCAGGTCAGCTGCGGCGCCCGCCGGCAGGCGCGCTTGACCGCCTCGCTGGAGATGTCCAGGGCATAGCCCTCGGCCTCGGGCAGGGCCTCGGCCAGCTGGGCGGTGTAATAGCCCTCGCCGCAGCCGATATCCAGCCAGCGTTGCGGCGCGCGTTCGGCCGCCAGCTCGGCCAGGCGCTTGGCCAGGGGCGCGTAGTGGCCGCCGTCGAGGAAACGCCGGCGGGCCTCGACCATCGCCTGGTTGTCGCCCGGGTCGCGGCTGTTCTTGTGCTGCACCGGCAACAGGTTCAGGTAACCCTGGCGTGCGCGGTCGAAGCGGTGGCCGGCCGGGCAGAGCACGCCGTTGTCCACGGCGCCCAGGGCTTGCTGGCAGATCGGGCAGGTGAGCATCAGGTCAGCAGGTTCACGAGGGTCTGGTAGTAGATGTCGGTCAGCACATTGAGGTCGCTGGCCAGCACCCGCTCGTCGATCTGGTGGATGGTGGCATTGACCGGGCCGAGTTCGACCACCTGGGTGCCCAGGGTGGCGATAAAGCGCCCGTCCGAGGTGCCGCCGCTGGTCGAGGCCTGGGTCTGGCGACCGGTGACGGTCTTGATCGCCGCGGCGACCCCATCGAGCAAGGCGCCCGGCTCGGTGAGGAAGGGCAGGCCGGACAGGGCCCAGTCGATATGCCAGTCCAGGCCGTGCTTGTCGAGCAGGGTGGCGACGCGCTGCTGCAGGCCTTGCACCGTCGATTCGGTGGAGAAACGGAAGTTGAACACCGCTTTCAGCTCGCCCGGAATCACGTTGGTGGCGCCGGTGCCGGCATTCAGGTTGGAGATCTGGAAACTGGTCGGCGGGAAGAAGGCGTTGCCCTCGTCCCAGTGCTCGGCGGCCAGTTCGGCCAGGGCCGCGGCGGCCAGGTGGATCGGGTTCTTCGCCAGGTGCGGGTAGGCCACATGGCCCTGCTGGCCACGTACCGTCAGGGTCGCGCCGAGGGAGCCGCGGCGGCCGTTCTTCACCACGTCGCCGACCAGGCTGGTGCTCGAGGGTTCGCCGACTATGCACCAGTCCAGGCGCTCGCCACGTTCGCGCAGGCGCTCGACCACGGCCTTGGTGCCATGGTGGGCCGGGCCTTCCTCGTCGCTGGTGATCAGGAAGGCGATGCGTCCCTTGTGGTTCGGGTGCAGGACGATGAAGCGCTCGACGGCGATGATCATCGACGCCAGGCTGCCCTTCATGTCCGCCGCGCCACGCCCGCAGAGCATGCCCTGGGCATCGATCAGGGCATCGAAGGGCTGGTGCTGCCAGGCCTGTAGCGGGCCGGTGGGGACCACGTCAGTGTGCCCGGCGAAACAGAGCACCGGGCCGTCCCCGTGGGTCGAGCCGTGAGTCGCCCAGAAATTCTCCACTTCCTCGATGCGCATCCGTTCGACGGCGAAGCCCAGGGCCGTCAGGCGGTTGATCATCAGGTCCTGGCAGCCTTCGTCGACCGGAGTCACGGACGGGCGACGGATCAGCTCGCAGGCCAGTTCCAGGGTGGGAGACAGGGTCGGGGAGGGGGCGGTCATTGCGGCTCCAGGGCGGGATCGAGCGGAAAGGCCGCCATCTTAAAGCAAAACGGCGGCCATTGGCCGCCGTGAAGCTGTTTCGAACCACCGTGCGGCTATTGGGCGAGCGCCTCTTCAGGGGCTTGCGTGGCTTGCGGGGCTTGCGGCGCCTCGGCCGGCTTGGGCAGCGATGACAGCAGGGCCATGATCAGCGCGGCCAGGTAGGGCAGCGACTGGACCAGCAGCATGCAGACCCAGAACTTCACGTCCGCGCTGGGCAGGCCCTGTACCAGGGTGATGCCCAGGGCCGCGCCCCACAGCAGGAGCATGATGAACACCTCCTCGCGGGCCTCGGCCAGGGCGACCAGGAAGCCGTGGTTGGTGGCCATCTTCGGCGTGCGGAAGAACGGGATGGTCTCGGTGAACGCCCCGTAGAGCACCGCCTTGGCGATGGTGTGCGACAGCGCCAGGCCGGCGACCGCCGCCTGTACCGAGCGCCACAGGCCGACGCCCAGGGCGCGGCGGTAGAGGAACAGGATCTTGCCGAACTTGAAGAAGAACAGCGCCAGGGGCGGGATGGCGAAGATCATCAGCGGCGGATCGACCCGTTGCGGCACTATGATCATCGCCGCCGACCAGAGCAGCGCCCCGACGGTGAAGAAGATGTTCAGGCCGTCGGCGATCCACGGCAGCCAGCCGGCCACGAAGTGGTAGCGCTGGCCGCGGGTCAGTTGCGAGTCCTTGCCCAGGAACAGGCTGCGGGCGTGGCCCTTCATGATCTGGATGGCGCCATAGGCCCAGCGAAACCGCTGCTTCTTGTAGTCGATAAAGGTATCCGGCATCAGGCCGCGGCCGAAGCTGTGGTGGGCGTAGGCGGCGGAATAGCCCTTCTCGAACACCCGCAGGCCCAGTTCGGCATCCTCGCAGATGGTCCAGTCGGCCCATTTCAGCTCGTCCATCACGCTGCGGCGAATCATGGTCATGGTGCCGTGCTGGATGATCGCGTCACGGTCGTTGCGGGTAATCATGCCGATGTGGAAGAAACCCTTGTATTCGGCGTAGCAGAGCTTCTTGAAGCTGTTTTCCTCACCGTCGCGGTAGTCCTGGGGCGATTGCACCACGGCGATCTTCGGATCGGCGAAGTGCGGCACCATGTGCTTGAGCCAGTTGGGGTCGACGCAGTAGTCCGAGTCGATCACTGCCACCACTTCGGCATCCGGCGCGGTATGCGGCAGGATGTAGTTCAGCGCGCCGCCCTTGAAGCCGGCGATCGGCGCCACATGGAAGAAGCGAAAGCGCGGGCCGAGCTCGGCGCAGTAGGCTTGCACCGGTTCCCAGACGGCCGGGTCCTTGGTGTTGTTGTCGATGATGATGACTTCGTAGTCCGGGTAGTCCAGGGCCGCCAGGGCGTCCAGGGTCTGCTTCACCATCTCCGGGGGTTCGTTGTAGCACGGCACGTGGATCGAGACCTTAGGCCGGAAAGTGCTGTCGCCCAGCACCGGTTGGAAGGGCCGGCGGCGGGCCTGCAGCCAGACGGTTTCGGCCAGTTCGTGGGCCTCGGTCAGCAGCACGATGAACACGCCGAGGGCGCCGAGGCCGAGCAGGCCGCCGACCGTCAGGCTGAACCAGGTGCTGTACTGCTGGCTGTAGTCGTAGCCGATCCAGACCAGGGCCGAGCCGCCGGCGAAGGCGACCACGGTCAGGAAGGTGCGGCCGCGCTGGCGCATGGAGCTGCCGTCGATCAGCAGCAGGGCCAGGGCGAGCAGGGCCAGGACCACCGAACCGATGGCCAGGACTCGCCACTGGGGAATGGCGACGACCGGCCCCTCGAAGGCGAACTTCGGCTGGCGGGCGGCGTTGTAGACGCCCCAGTAGGCGCCGACCGAGCCTTCCTCGCTGGCCTTCCAGGGCTGGTCGAAGGCTTCGATGACGAAGTAGTTGTAGCCCTGGGCGTTCAGGGTGCTGACCAGGGTGCGCAGGTAGATGGCCTGGTCGGCCTGGGAGGCGTCGGCACCGCCGCGCATGCGGCCGTTGCTCGGCCAGCCCACTTCGGAAAGCAACAGCGGCTTTTTCGGGAAGAGTTTCTTCAGGTCCTTGGCGCGGTCGAGGACGAACTGGGTCGAGTCCTCCATGGGCACGAATTCCCAGTAGGGCAGCACGTGGGCGGCGATCAGGTCGACGTGCTTGGCCAGCTCCGGAAATTCCTGCCAGATGTGCCATTGCTCGGAGGTGGTCACCGGCACCTTGACGGCGGCGCGCACGCGGTCGAGGTAGACGCTCAGCGCCTCGGGGGTGATTTCCTTGCGGAACAGGGCTTCGTTGCCGACCACCACCCGCACCACGCTGCGCGACTCGTTGGCGATCTCGATGGCCTTGGTGATTTCCCGTTCGTTGCGTTCCAGGTCCAGGCTGATCCAGATGCCCAGGGTCACGCGCAGGCCAAATTCCTCGGCGATGCGTGGAATGTCCGCCAGGCTGTTCTCGACCGAGTAGGTGCGGATATTGTCGGTCTGGGTGCTCAGCAGCTCGAGGTCGGCGCGGATCTGCTCGTCGTTGGGGTAGGTGTTCTTCTGCGGGTTCTGATCCAGGCGGAACGGCGAGAAGGAAAAGCCGGAGATCTGCTCGGGCCATTCCGGAGCAGTCACTGGACGGTTGTAGAGCGCCCAGATGCCGGTGAAGAGCGCCGCGATAGCGACGAAGATCACCAGGTTGAGTCCTAATTTACGCGAAGGCATAGAGGTTCGGAATTCTAGAAAGTGGATCAGGGAAAGCCGACGAGCGCCGGTTGGCGCGCATGCTACTCCGGCCTCCGGTGGCTGTATAGCTCCGGCCCTGCGGGGTCAATAGGGCGGCAGCAAGCGGCTAGAGCTTATGGGGGTAAGTGAGCATTTTAAGACGCCGCGTCCCGGGCCGTTCTTAACCGGGATTGGCAACGCAGGTAGTTTTTCAACGGCCTGCAGGTTGGTCCGTGCCGGTGGCCATTAGTTCGGTTGGCGAGCCCGTTCGAGCCCGGGTGGCCGACAGGCCCCAGGCTTCCTATAATGCGCGCCGCCCTCTATGCCGAGAGGCGTTGTCGAGGTGAGTGATGAGTACGGATGAACGCTTTGGTGGGGTCGCCCGGCTCTATGGCCAGGACGGCGCGGCGCGCCTGGCGGCGGCCCATGTCGCGGTGGTCGGCATCGGTGGGGTGGGTTCCTGGGTGGCCGAGGCCCTGGCACGCAGTGGCGTGGGCGAGCTGTCGCTGTTCGACCTGGACGAGATCTGCGTGACCAACACCAATCGGCAGCTGCATGCGCTGCAGGGCACCATCGGCAAGAGCAAGGTGGCGGTGATGGCCGAGCGCATCCGCGCGATCAACCCGGCCTGCGTGGTGCACGCGGTGGAGGAGTTCGTCACCCGCGAGACCATGGCCGACTGCATCACCCCGGAACTGGACTGCGTGGTGGACTGCATCGACAGCGTCGCCGCCAAGGCCGCGCTGATCTCCTGGTGCAAGCGGCGCAAGATCGCACTGGTCACCACCGGTGGTGCCGGGGGCCAGCTCGATCCGACCCGGGTCCAGGTCGCCGACCTGAACAAGGCCTTCAACGACCCGCTGATTTCCAGCGTGCGTTCGAACTTGCGCCGTGACTATGGTTTTTCCCGTACGCCCGGGCGCAACTACAGCGTGACCTGTGTATTTTCCAGCGAGCAGCTGCGCTACCCCAAGCCGGACGGCAGTATCTGCCTGCAGAAGCGCTTCGACGGCAATCAGGTCAAGCTCGACTGCGCCGGCGGCCTGGGCGCGGTGATGATGGTGACCGCCACCTTCGGTATGGTCGCGGCGGCCAGGGCCGTGGACAAATTGGTGGCCGGCGCGCGGCGGCCGTCCGAGCGTGGGGCTTTATAGCCGGGTGATCTCGAAAGGCCTGGGCTAATCTTGTTCAGGTGTACCCCTGTTCCCGCTGACCGGCCGCTGTAGTGGCTAAGTGAATGTGAAACAATGGCACTTCACTATAGATTTCTATGTGGCTTGGCAGTGTGGCGTTGCCACAGCTCTATACCGTCTATCCGGAGGTAAGGCCATCCGTGTCGTTCGCCTTGTCCCGCGCCGAGCGCATTGAACCCATCCGGCCGCCGCCTTCGGCGGCACCCCGCCGCCTGCCGGTCTGGGCGGTCGTGCTGCTGAGCCTGTTGCTCGCCGCGCCGGTTCAGGCAGTCGACCCTCTGCCCGGGCTGCAGGCCCAGAAGCTGGTGACCATAGGCACCGGCGATTGGCAGCCCTATGTGGAGCAGGGGCGGGTCGACGCCGGTGCGCTGGGACGCCTGATCCAGTCGGTTTTCCAGCAGGCCGGTTACCGGGTGCGCTTTGTCTTCTACCCCTGGGATCGCAACGCCCTGATGCTGCAGAAGGGCACGCTGGACGCCATCATGCCCTATGTCTGTACGTTGGAGCGCCAGAGGTTCAGCCGCTGCAGCGATCCCCTGGTCAAGGGGGAGGTCGTGTTGTTCCACCGCAAGGACCTGGCGTTCGACTGGACCCGGATCGAGGATCTCCAGTCGTTCACCATAGGCACCACGCTGGGCTATTCCTATGGCGAAGTATTCGACCAGGCGGAGAAGACCGGTCAGCTGCGCAGCCTGCAAGCGAGCAAGGACGATACCAATCTGCGCTTGCTGGAGTTGCGCCGTATCCAGCTCTATCCCCAGGACCGTGCCGTGGGCTACGCCATGCTGATGCGCCTGTACCCGGCCCAGGCGCGCGTCCAGTTCACCCACCATCCGCGACCCTTGAATACCGAGTCCCTACACCTGCTGTTCCGCCGCGACGATGCCCGCGGCGCCGAACTGCTGGCGGTGTTCAACCTGGGGCTGCGGCGCCTGGCGCACAGTGGCGAGTTGCAGCGTCTGGAGGATGCCCTGCAATCGGGCGATCCGGACGCCTGGGTGCCGCAATGGCCGGCGACGCGTTAGCGATATTACGCAGCGCTGGGTTTTTGTAGGGTGCGCCGTGCGCACCGGGAGCTCGGTGTGGCGGCGATGCTTCTGTGCATATGCAGACCGTAGGTCGGGTTAGCGAAGCGTAACCCGACAACGATGCTGTCGGGTTAGCAAAACGTGACCCGACCTACAAAGGCGTATGCGCCAGCTCTGGTAGGTGCAACCCGCGTTTATTGCGACCCCATTTCGGCGGGCTCAGGCCTGGCCGAGTTGTTCGCGCATGCGTTGCAGCACGGCATGCAGCCCGTTGCTGCGCGAAGGCGACAGCTGGCGCGACAGCCCCAGCTGCTCGAACCAGGCCGGCAGGTCGAGGGCGGCCAGTTCGGCGTCGTCCAGGCCGGCGACCCGGGCCAGCAGCAGTGCCAGCAGTCCCCGCAGCAGGCGGGCCTCGCTGCTGGCGCGAAAGATCCACTGGCCCTCCCGGCGTTCGGCCACCAGCCAGACCAGGCTTTCGCAGCCGTGCACGCGATTGGCTTCGCAGCGTTCTGCCTCGCTCAGCGGCCTCAGGCGCTCGCCCCATTGCATCAGCAGGCGGGCGCGCTGTTCCCAGCCGGCAGCCGCGGCGAAGGCCTGCAGGGCGGCCTGGGCTTCGCTCGGCAGGTTCATCGCAGCAGCTCCAGGGCCTGGTCGAGGGCGACGAAGAAACGTTCCAAATCGTCGCCTTCGTTGTACAGGCCCAGGGAAACCCGTATCGCGCCGGCCAGGCCGAGGCGCTCGAGCAGGGGCATGGCACAGTGATGCCCGGCCCGCACGGCGATGCCCTGGTCGGTGAGCAGGTGCGCCAGGTCGGCGTTGTGTACGCCTTCGACCACGAAGCTGGCCAGGGCGACCTGGGGCGTGCCGAGCAGGCGAACCCCAGCGCGGGCGTTCAGGCCGGCGAGCAGCCGGGCATGCAGGGCCTCCTCGTGATCGGCAACGGCCCGGGCATCCAGACTTGCCAGGTAATCCAGGCTCGCGCCCAGGGCGATCACCCCGGCGATCGGCGGGGTGCCGGCTTCGAAGCCCAGGGGCGCGGGGCGGAACTCGGCGCTCTGGTAAGCGGCTCGTTGCACCATCTCGCCGCCGAATTGCCAGTGGCGCAGGCGCTGCAGGGCCTCGCCCTGAGCCACCAGCAGGCCGACACCGTCCGGGCCATAGAGCTTGTGGCTGGAGCAGACGTAGAAATCGCAGCCCAGGGCTTGCAGGTCCTGGCGCCCATGGACCACGCCCTGGGCGCCGTCGACCACCGTCAACGCGCCCTGGGCCCTGGCCAGGGCCAGCAGGGGTTCGAGGGGTTGCCAGCGGCCCAGCACGTTGGACAGCTGGCTGACCGCCAGCAGCCGGGTGCGCGGGCCGATCAGTTGCGCGGCCTGGAGCAGATCGATTTCGCCCCGCTCATCCAGCGGCAGTATCAGCAGTTCGAGGCCGCGGCGCTGCGCCAGTTGCTGCCAGGGCAGCAGGTTGGCGTGGTGTTCCAGGGCGCTGATCACCAGTTGGTCGCCGGCCTGGAACTGCGCCTCCAGGCCGTAGGCCAGCAGGTTCAGCGCTTCGGTGGCGCCTCGGGTGAAGATCAGTTGCGCCGGATCGGCGGCATTCAGCCAGCGGGCCGCCTTGGCACGGCTTTCCTCGAAGGCCTGGGTCGCCCGCGCGCCCGGCAGGTGCTGGGCGCGGTGCACATTGGCCGCGCCCCTGGCATAGTAAGCGGCCTGGGCCTCGATCATCGCCCGGGGTTTTTGTGCCGTGGCGGCGCTGTCCAGGTAGGTATGGCCCTCGGCGTCGAAAGCCGCCAGGGCCGGAAAATCGCCGCGCCAGGGGGAATGGAGGGACATCAGGTTTTCCAGAGGTTGCCTGGCGAATAAAAATTGAATTTGATACGTCGCGAGCGAAGGCCAGACAAGGCGAAATCAGGCGAGGGCGCGCAGTTTACGAGGTGTAAATGAGCAGCCTGAGCCTGATTTCAACGCAGTATGGTCGAGCGCAGCAGCATCAAAACAATTTTTCAGTTATGGGCGTGCAGGGCTTCGTTCAGCTCGATAGCGGACTTGTGGGTCTTGCACTCCACGGCCCCGGTCTGGGAGTTGCGGCGGAACAGCAGGTCAGGTTGGCCGGCCAGTTCGCGGGCCTTGAGCACTTTCACCAGCTGGTTCTGGTCGTCCAGCAGCGCCACCTTGGTGCCGGCGGTGATGTACAGGCCCGATTCCACGGTGTTGCGATCGCCCAGGGGAATGCCGATGCCGGCGTTGGCGCCGATCAGGCAGCCGCTGCCGACCGAGATGACCAGGTTGCCGCCACCGGACAGGGTACCCATGGTCGAGCAGCCGCCGCCCAGGTCCGAGCCCTTGCCGACGAACACGCCGGCCGAGACGCGGCCCTCGATCATGCCCGGGCCTTCGGTGCCGCCATTGAAGTTGATGAAACCTTCATGCATCACGGTGGTGCCTTCGCCCACATAGGCGCCCAGGCGAATCCGCGCGCTGTCGGCCAGGCGCACGCCGCTCGGCACCACGTAGTCGGTCATTTTCGGGAACTTGTCCACCGAGAAGACTTCCAGCAGCTCGCCCTTGAGGCGGGCTTCCAGTTGGCGCTCGGCCAGTTCGCTCAGGTCGATGGCGCCCTGGCTGGTCCAGGCGACGTTGGGCAGCAGCGGGAAGATGCCGGTCAGGTTCTGGCCGTGGGGCTTGACCAGGCGGTGGGACAGCAGGTGCAGCTTGAGGTAGGCCTCGGGGGTGGAGGTCAGCGCGGTGTCTTCGGCCAGCAGGGTGGCGACCAGCGGCTGGTGACTCTCGGCCAGGCGGGTCAGCAAGGCGGCCTGGGTTGGCTCCAGGGTTTTCAGCGCCTCGGCCAGCTCGGCGGCCTGGCTGGTGTTGAAGGCGATGGCCTGGTTGCCACCGCTGTAGCCCAGCTTGGCGGCGACCGCGGCCACCAGCTCGGCTGCCGGGTTGAGCAGGGGCTGGGCGTAGAAGACTTCCAGCCAGGTGCCCTGGCGGTTCTGGGTGCCGACACCGAAGGCCAGGCTGTACAGAGTGGTGGACATGGAATTTCCTCGTGAAAAATTAAAAGAAGATAAAGGGCCGGGCGGCGTAATCAGCCGGCCATTGAAAATGGTTTTTCAGCTGCCTGCCAGGGCCGCGGCGTAACGCTCGGCCTTGAAGCCAACCAGGGTTCTGTCGCCCAGATCCAGCACCGGGCGTTTGATCATCGAGGGCTGGGCCAGCATCAGCGCGACCGCCTTGGCCTGGTCCAGGTCGGCCTTCTGGCCGTCCTCGAGCTTGCGAAAGGTGGTCCCGGCGCGGTTCAGCAGGGTTTCCCAGCCATGTTCGGCGCACCAGCGGTTCAGGCGCTCGGCGTCGATGCCGACGGCCTTGTAGTCGTGAAAGCCATAGGTCAGCCCCTGCTCGTCGAGCCAGGTGCGGGCCTTCTTCATGGTGTCGCAGGCCTTGATGCCGTAGAGGGTCATGGCCATGGTCAAAGCCCTTCGACGAAGGCGCGGATGCGTTTGGCCTCTTCCACGCATTCGACCAGGGGCGCCACCAGGGCCAGGCGCACGCGGCCGGCACCGGGGTTGAAGCCTTCGACCTCGCGGGACAGGTAGGAGCCCGGAACCACGGTCACATGCTGCTCGGCGAACAGCCGGCGGGTGAATTCGGCATCGTCCACCGGGGTCTTGGCCCAGAGGTAGAAACCGCCGTCCGGGCGCTGCACGTCCAGCACCGGGCCGAGGATATCCAGCACGGCGTCGAATTTCTCCCGGTACAGGGCGCGGTTGGCGCGCACATGGGCTTCGTCGTTCCAGGCGGCCACGCTGGCCAGCTGGGTCTGCACCGGCATGGCGCAGCCATGGTAGGTGCGGTACAGCAGGAAGGGCTGCAGGATCTCGGCGTCGCCGGCGACGAAGCCGGAGCGCAGGCCCGGCAGGTTGGAGCGCTTGGACAGGCTGTGGAACACCACGCAGCGCTTGAAGTCGTTGCGGCCCAGGGCGGCGCAGGCGCTGAGCAAGCCGGCGGGCGGCTGCTGCTCGTCGAAGTAGAGTTCGCTGTAGCACTCGTCGGCGGCGATCACGAAGTCGTATTGGTCGGCCAGCCCGATGAGTGTCTTCAGGGTCTCCAGGGGAATCAGCGCGCCGGTGGGGTTGCCCGGCGAGCAGAGGAACAGGATCTGGCAGCGCTGCCAGGTCTCGGCCGAGACTGCGTCGAAATCCGGGTTGAAGCCATTCTGCGCCAGGCACGGCAGGTAATGGGGCTGGGCGCCGGCCAGCAGGGCCGCGCCTTCGTAGATCTGGTAGAAGGGATTGGGGCTGACCACCAGGGCATCGTCGCCGCGGTTGACCACGGCCTGGGTGAAGGCGAACAGCGCCTCGCGGGTGCCATTGACCGGCAGCACCTGGCGTGCCGGGTCCAGTCCGCCGGCCGCCAGGCCGAAACGCCGTTCGCACCAGCCGGCTATGGCCTCGCGCAGCGCGGGGATGCCCAGGGTGCTGGGGTAGACTGCCAGCTGGTCGAGGTTGGCCGCCAGGGCCTCGGCGACGAAGGCCGGTGAGCGGTGCTTGGGCTCGCCGATGGACAGGGCGATCGGCGCCTTGTCGGCCGGCGGTTGGGCGCCGGCCAGCAGGCCGCGCAGCTTCTCGAAGGGGTAGGGTTGCAACTGTTGTAGCGCGTGGTTCATTGCGATCTCTTCAAAACGGTAGGCGGTCGTCAAATGCTGATGCGCGAGGGCTCGTGGCCCGGGCTTTGGGCCTCGGACAGCTGGGTCACTATGGCTTCCTGCAGGCGGGCGCAGAGTTCCGGGTCGGACAGCGGCTGATTGTGCGCATCGGTGACGAAGAACACGTCCTCCACCCGCTCGCCCAGGGTGGCGATCTTGGCATTGAGCAGTGACAGATCGAAGTCCAGGAAGATCTGGCCGATCCGCGCCAGCAGGCCGGGGCGGTCGGGGGAGATCAGTTCGAGTACGGTCATCGGCCGTTGCGCATCGTTATGAATGGTCACCTGGGGCGCGAAGGCGAAGTGCTTGAGCTGGCGCGGCACCCGGCGCTGGATGATGCTGTGGTAGTCGCCCGGGTTCTTCAGGGCGTCGATCAGGCCCTGGCGGATCTGCGCGACCCGCGCCGGGTTGTCGCCGATCGAGCCGCCATCGGTGTCCAGCACCACATAGGTGTCGAGGGTGAACTGGCTGGTCGAGGTGATGATGCGCGCGTCATGGATGTTCAGGTTGAGCTGGTCCATGGCGGCCACGGTCACCGCGAAGAAGTCGTGCTGGTCCTGGGCATAGATGAAGATCTGGGTGCCGCCCTCGAACTCGCGCTGGGTGGTTTCCTTGATCAGGATCAGCGGCGTGCCGTCGTTCGGGTGCTGCAGGATGGCGTCGGTGTGCCAGGCCACGTCGCCGGCGGTATGCCGCAGGAAGTAGTCGTCACCCAGCTGCGACCAGAGCTGCTCGGCGTCGTCCGGGTCGGTGCCGCTGCGCACCAGGATGTCCAGGGCCGCGCTCTGGGTCTGGCGGATCTGCTCTTCGCGGTCCAGGGGGTTTTCCAGGCCGCGGCGCAGGGTCCGCTTGGTCTCGGTATACAGCTGGCGCAGCAGGCTGGCGCGCCAGGAGTTCCACAGGCTAGGGTTGGTGGCGTTGATATCGGCCACGGTCAGCACGTAGAGGTAATCGAGCCGGGTCTGGTCGCCGACCAGTTGGGCGAAGTCGAAGATCACCTGGGGGTCGGACAGGTCCTTGCGCTGGGCGGTGGTGGACATCACCAGGTGGTTCTGCACCAGCCAGACGATCAGGCGGGTGTCCCAGAGCGGCAACTGGTGGCGCATGCCGAAGGCTTCGGCATCCACCGCGCCCAGCTCCGAGTGGTCACCGCCACGACCCTTGCCGATGTCGTGGTAGAGCCCGGCCAGGTAGATCAGCTCGGGTTTGGCCAGCTTGCCCACCAGCTTGCTGGCCAGCGGGAATTTCTCCGCGACCCCCGGTTTGCCCAGCTTGCGCAGGTGCTTGATGACATTCAGGGTGTGGGCATCGACCGTGTAGATGTGAAACAGGTCGTGCTGCATCTGCCCGACTATATGGCCGAACTCCGGCAGGTAGCGCCCGAGTATGCCGTAGCGGTTCATCCGCCGCAGGTTGCGGTGGATGCCCTGCTCGGACTTGAACAGTTCGATGAACAGGCTGGTGTTGCGGATATCGGTGCGGAACTCGTCGTCGATCAGATGCCGATGGTCGCGCAGCAGGCGAATGGTGTCGGCGCGCACGCCCTGGATATTCGGGTGCTGGGCCATCAGCACGAAGATTTCCATGATGGCGAAGGGGGTGCGCTTGAAGACGTTCGGGTGGGTCACCTCGATATAGCCGTCGCGCAACTGGAAGCGGCTGTTCAGCGGCTGGGCTTGGCCGCTTTCGCCGGCGCGCAGTATGACTTCCTCGAAGTGCTGGACGATCAGGTCGCTCAGCTCGGCGATGCTCATCACCACCCGGTAGTACTTCTGCATGAAGCGTTCGATGCTGTGCTTGGCGTCGCTGTCGTCGAAGCCCAGCAGCTTGGCCAGGTCCAGCTGATGGTCGAACAGCAGGCGGTCTTCGGCCCGCCCGGCGAGCATGTGCAGGGCGTAGCGGACCTTCCAGAGGAACTCCTGGGAGGCGGCGAGCAGGGCCTGTTCGCTCTCGGTCAGGAAACCCTGGCCGGCCATGGCGTGCAGGTTGAGCGTGCCGAAGTGCCGGCGCGCCACCCAGAGGATGGTCTGGATATCGCGCAGGCCGCCGGGCGAGCCCTTGACGTTGGGCTCCAGGTTGTACTCGGTGTCGTTGTACTTGGCGTGGCGTGCGCGCTGTTCCTCGCGCTTGGCCAGGAAGAAATGCTTGCTCGGCCACATCTGCTCGGCGCTGGTGACTGCCAGCATGCGCTGGCGCAGGTGCTCGGGGCCGGCGATGGTGCGGCTTTCCATCAGGTTGGTGATTACCGTCAGGTCGGCGCGGGCCTCGTCGGCGCACTCGGCCACCGAGCGCACGCTCTGGCCGACTTCCAGGCCGATGTCCCAGAGCAGGGTGAGGAAACGCTCGATCGGCTCGCGAAAGACCTCGTGGTCGGCGCCGTCGAGCAGGATCAGCAGGTCGATGTCCGAATAGGGGTGCAGTTCGCCGCGGCCATAGCCGCCGACCGCCAGCAGGGCGATATCGGCGTCCTCGCTCCAGGTGAAGCGGTCCCAGGCCTCGCGCAGAATCTGGTCGACGCACCAGGCGCGGTCCTCCACCAGGCGGCGGATGTCGCGGCCGGCGGCGAAGCGTGCGTCCAGCACCTCATGGGTGCGGCGAATCGCCTTCTTGAAGGCCGCGATCGGGCTGGCCTTCAGGGCCAGCTCGGCCTGGAACTGGCCACGGTCGAACAGTTCGGGATCCACCTGCGGCATGGGACGGGCTTCCTTCTTTCAGGTGCGGAGCAGCGGAGTCGAGCGCGCTGGATCAGGCCGAGGTGCGCGGCAGGGTGTCGTCGCTGCGCAGGGTGAAGATCTCGTAGCCGTCGGCGGTGACCAGGATGGTGTGTTCCCACTGGGCGGAGAGCTTGCGGTCCTTGGTGATGGCGGTCCAGCCGTCGCCGAGCAGGCGGGTTTCCGCGCGGCCCTGGTTGATCATCGGCTCGATGGTGAAGGTCATGCCTTCCTTGAGTTCCATGCCGGTGCCGGCGCGACCGTAGTGCAGCACCTGGGGCTCTTCATGGAACACTTTGCCGATGCCGTGGCCACAGTATTCGCGCACCACGGAGAAACCGTTCTTTTCCGCGTGTTTCTGGATCACTTCGCCGATATCGCCCAGGCGGGCGCCCGGGCGGACCAGTTGGATGCCTTTATACATGCATTCCTGGGTGATCTGCGCCAGGCGTTCGGCCCACTCCGGCACCTTGCCGACCATGAACATCTTGCTGGTGTCGCCGTGATAGCCGTCCTTGATCACGGTGACGTCGATGTTCAGCACGTCGCCTTCCTTGAGCGGCTTTTCGTTGGGGATGCCGTG
This sequence comes from Pseudomonas sp., assembly GCA_035290985.1. Lineage (GTDB taxonomy): Bacteria > Pseudomonadota > Gammaproteobacteria > Pseudomonadales > Pseudomonadaceae > Aquipseudomonas. The sequence continues at coordinate 20,389 of DATDTH010000198.1, forward strand.
GCAGACCACGTGGTTGATCGAGGTGCAGATCGACTTGGGGAAGCCCTTGTAGTTCAGGGGCGCGGGGATGGCCTGCTGCACGTTGACGATATAGTCGTGGCAGATCCGGTCCAGCTCGTCGGTGGTGACCCCCGGCTTGACGAAGTCGCCGATCATTTCCAGCACGTCGGCGGCCAGGCGGCCGGCCACGCGCATTTTTTCGATTTCATCGGGCGTCTTGATGGTGACGGTCATGTTGGGCTCTCGAGCGCAAGCGTAAAAATGCATATGATAACAGCTTCAAGCTGCAAGCCATAAGCTGCAGGCTGCGCTGCGCCGTTCGGGATGCTTGCGGCTTGTAGCTTGTGGCCGACCTTTGTGCTATAAAGTGCGCCGCTTTACGGGCGGTGCCTGTAAAGCCTAAACCCCACACACGTATCGACACGATGACCTGGGTGCCCTTGGATGAATGTCCGGCGGTTGGTCATTGGGATGCGTGGAGGCCTAACCCGACTTACTTAAGGAACGATCATGTCCCAAGTCAATATGCGCGATATGCTGAAGGCCGGTGTGCACTTCGGCCACCAGACCCGTTACTGGAACCCGAAAATGGGCAAGTACATTTTCGGTTCGCGCAACAAGATCCACATCATCAACCTGGAAAAAACCCTGCCGATGTTCAACGAGGCCCTGTCCTTCGTTGAGAAACTGGCTTCGGGCAAGAACAAGATCCTGTTCGTCGGCACCAAGCGTTCCGCTGGCAAGATCGTTCGCGAAGAAGCGGCCCGTTGCGGCTCGCCTTTCGTCGATCACCGCTGGTTGGGCGGCATGCTGACCAACTACAAGACCATCCGCGCTTCGATCAAGCGTCTGCGCGACCTGGAAATCCAGGCCGAAGACGGCACCTTCACCAAGCTGACCAAGAAAGAAGCGCTGATGCGCACACGTGATCTGGAAAAACTGGATCGCAGCCTGGGCGGTATCAAGGACATGGGCGGTCTGCCGGATGCCCTGTTCGTGATCGACGTTGACCACGAGCGCATCGCTATCACCGAAGCCAACAAGCTGGGTATCCCGGTTATCGGCATCGTCGACAGTAACAGCAGCCCGGACGGTGTGGATTACATCATCCCAGGCAACGATGACGCCATTCGCGCCATCCAGTTGTACATGGGCGCCATGGCCGATGCGGTCATCAAAGGCCGTAGCAATGCCAACGGCGGCACCGACGAGTTCGTCGAGCAAGCCCCGGCTGCTGAAGCCGCACAAGGCTGAGTCCTAGACGCCTAGCGTCGCTCGGTGCGCAAAAAGGGGGCTAGGCCCCCTTTTTGCCACCCAAGAATTGATCGCCCGTGCGAGTCGGCGGGTGGAATGGTTAACAACCTATCCAAGAGGAATTTCAAAATGGCAGAGATTACTGCAGCGTTGGTCAAAGAACTGCGTGAGCGTACCGGCGAAGGCATGATGGATTGCAAGAAAGCCTTGACCAAGGCTGGCGGCGACATCGAAAAAGCCATCGACGACATGCGCGCTTCGGGTGCCATCAAGGCCGCCAAGAAAGCCGGTAACGTCGCCGCCGAAGGCGCCATCGCCATCAAGCTGGCTGCCGACAACAAGACTGCCGTGATCATGGAAGTGAACTCGCAGACCGACTTCCTGGCTCTGCAGGACGACTTCAAGAAGTTCGTCAGCGAGAGCATCGACCAGGCCCTGGCCGAGAACCTGACCGACGCCGCCCCGCTGATCGCCGCCCGTGAAACCGCGCGCGTCGAGCTGGTGGCCAAAGTGGGCGAGAACGTCAATATCCGTCGCCTGACCCGCGTCGAAGGCGACGTCCTGGGTGCCTACCTGCACGGCAACAAGATCGGCGTGATCGTTTCCCTGAAGGGCGGCAACAGCGAGCTGGCACGCGACATCGCCATGCACGTAGCGGCCAGCAACCCGGAATTCCTGCACACGTCGGAAGTGTCGGCTGACGCTATCGCCCGTGAAAAAGCGGTGTTCATGAGCCTGAACGAAGAGAAGATCAAGGGCAAGCCGGCTGAAATCGTCGAGAAGATGGTCTCCGGCCGTATCCAGAAGTTCCTGGCCGAAGCCAGTCTGGTCGAGCAGCCTTTCGTTAAGGATGACAGCATCAAGGTCGGCGAACTGGCCAAGAAAGCCGGTGCCGAAATCGTTTCCTTCGTGCGTTACGGCGTAGGCGAAGGCATCGACAAGGGCGAAGAAGTCGACTTCGCTGCTGAAGTGGCCGCGCAACTCGCCGCCAGCAAGCAGTAAGACAGCCCAGGCTGTCGCCCCGAAGAGGCTGCCCGCTTACGCGCGCGGCCTCTTTGTCAAACTGGGTTTGGCAAGCTGGTTTTTGCCAAGCTAGGGGCGGCGATCTGTGATCGATTCAGGGGGCTTGCCGCTGGCGAGTACCCGCAAGATGCAGGCCGCGGTTGGCCTGTCC
>DATDTH010000199.1:0-2845 GCA_035290985.1 Pseudomonas sp.
CCGCGCCGCCGACCAGGGGCAGGGCCTGCTGGCGCTGCAGGGTATCGGCCAGGCTGAGCAGGTACTGGTCGGTAAAGACGCGGCCGAACAGGGTCACGCCCCAGGGCAGGCCGTTGTGCATAAAACCGGTCGGTACGGCCACGGCGGCATAGTCGAGCAGGTTCATGAAGTTGGTGTAGTAACCCAGTTCGGCGTTGCGCAACACGGGTTCGGCCTGCAGGGACTCCAGGGTCACAGGGCGGCCGATGGTCGGTGTCAGCACGCAATCCAGGTCCTGCAGCAACCGGTCACAGGCGACCTTCAGCGCCTGCAGGCGGTACTGCGAGCGAAAGGTGCCGACCCCCGTGACGAAGGGGGCCTTGGCCAGCACCGCGCGTATCACCGGCAGCACGGCCTCGGGGTCCTTTTCCATCAGTTCACCGGCCACGCTGTAGCGCTCGGCGACCCAGGGGCCCTCGTAGAGCAGGCGCGCGGCCTCGAGAAAGGGTGAGAAGTCGATCTCCACGGCCTCGCCGCCCAGGGCCTGGAGGCGCTCGATGGCATCGCCGAACAGCAGCGGCCCTTCGGCGCAGCCGAAGAACTGCAGGTCCTGGGCGCGCGGTACACCGAAGCGGAAGGTGCGCACGGCACCGAAGGCCGAGCCGTCGTTCCACAGGGGGTTGGCGCGGCTGTAGTCGTCCAGGGGGTCGCGGCGGGCGGTCAGGGCCAGCAGCTGGCTGGCCTCGCGGGCGCTGGCGCTGAAATAGGTGACGCAATCCAGGGTGCGGCAGGCCGGCACCACGCCCGCGGTGGAGAGCAGGCCTTTACTGGCCTTGAGTCCGACCAGGTTGTTCAGCGCCGCTGGCACCCGGCCGGAGCCTGCGGTGTCGGTGCCCAGGGCGAAGCTGGCCACGCCCAGGGCCACCGCTAGGGCGGAGCCGGCGCTGGAGCCGCCGGACGCGAACGCCGGCAGCACGCTGTTGCGGCATTCGCCATAGGGCGAGCGGCTGCCGTTCAGGCCGGTGGCGAACTGGTCCAGGTTGGTCTTGCCCAGGGGGATGGCTCCGAGCTCGATCAACTGCCGAACCAGGGTCGCGCTCTGGGCCGGTACATAGGCGAAGGCCGGGCAGGCGGCAGTGGTCGGCACACCGGCCAGGTCGATATTGTCCTTGATGGCGAAAGGCACGCCGAACAGCGGCAGGCTGTCCGGCGCCTTGCCGTCCAGGATGGCCAGGTAGGGTTCCAACTCCTCGACGCTGAGCAGATGGATAAACAGGTGATAGTCCGGGTTCAGCTCCGCGGCCTTGTCGCGCAGGGCGAGGATCAGCTGGCGCGGGTTCAGGCTGCCGTCGCCGTAGGCGGTTTTCAGTGCATCGAGGCGCAGGTCGAATTCGTGTGGCATGTTCGGTTTCCTTCTCGGAGTTGTGGCCGTTGTAGCCCGGATAAGCGCAGCGTAATCCGGGAGCGATCCCCGGATTGCGCCAAGGCTTATCTGGGCTACGTCTCTTCCAGCACCACCAGCCGCTGGCCGGCGCGTACCGGCGAGCCGGGCTGGACCAGCACCTCCTTGATCCGGCCGGCATGGGGGGCGATAAGCGGGATCTCCATCTTCATCGACTCGAGTATGAGCAGCACATCGCCGGCCTCGACTCGGCTGCCGGGCTCGACCTGCACCTGCCAGAGGTTGCCGGCGATATGGCTTTCGATCGCCCGCTCACCCTGGCCTAGGGGACGCTCTTCACCCAGCTCGACGGCGACTTCCTCGCTGTCGAAATGGGCCTGGCCGGATTCGATCCAGCGCTGGCGTTCGGCATCGAAGGCGCCGCGCTGCTGGCTGCGAAAGGCGGCGATGCCCTCGGCTTCCCGGTCCAGAAACCCCTGGTAGTCCGCCAGGTTCAGCGCGCTGTCCTCGATGCGCAGGGCATGGCGCCCCAGGGGGAAATCCCGGCGGATGCGCAGCAGCTCGTCGGCCGAGACCGGGTAGAAGCGGATCTGGTCGAAGAAGCGCAGCAGCCAGGGCTTGCCGTCGAAGGCGGCCACTTCGCGGTAGCGGTTCCACATCTGCAGGGTGCGACCGACGAACTGGTAACCGCCGGGACCTTCCATGCCGTACACGCACATGTAGGCGCCGCCTATGCCCACCGAGTTTTCAGCGGTCCAGGTCCGCGCCGGGTTGTACTTGGTGGTGACCAGGCGATGGCGCGGATCCAGGGGCGTGGCCACCGGTGCGCCGAGGTAGACGTCGCCCAGGCCCATGACCAGGTAGCTGGCCTCGAAGACCGTGCGATGGACCTCGTCGAGGTTGGGCAGGTCGTTGATACGGCGGATAAATTCCAGGTTGCTCGGGCACCAGGGCGCGTCCTTGCGCACTGTGGTCATTTATTTGTCGATGGCCAACTGGCAGGCCGGATCGTCCCAGGACAGCGGCAGGTGCACGATGCGCGAGGGCACCTGCAGGTCGCTGGCGGCGCAGACCGCCTGCCAGTCGTCGGCGACCAGGCCGAGCAGGTCGCCCAGGGGCAGGGTTTCCGGCTGGTAGTGCAGCTGCAGCGAGCGGATGCCGGGGGTCAGGTCGATCACGCCCTTCAGCGCCCGGGCTTGCAGCGCCTGCATCAGTGCGTGACCGCGGAAACGCAGCACCAGGTCCAGCTCCGGTGCGCCGATTTCCAGCAGCAGGTGGGTGTCGCCGGACAGGCGGGCGACCAGGCGTTTATCACCCTCGCCTATGTCGAGAACGATGGGGGAACGTAGCCCGGATAAGCCTTGGCGCAATCCGGGGCGCGGTGTCCCGGATTGCGCTGCGCTTGTCCGGGCTACGAGGTCCTGGGTTTCCGCTTTTCGTGCCAGGGCCAACTGCCGCGCCGTG
>DATDTH010000200.1:0-10835 GCA_035290985.1 Pseudomonas sp.
TGGTTATAGCATGCAGGCGCCCACCGCGCGCTCGAATCCTTGACGGCCGCGCCCGGCGAATCCGCACCGGGCGTAGCCTGTGATGCCTGACTTCCCGTACCTTTGTATGGGGCGTTGCGCTTGAGCCTTGCGCGAACTTGGGAGCAGAATACTCGATTGGGCGGTCTACCTTGTCTCTTCTCCATCATCAGGAAATCTCGATGCTTCGTATACCTACTCTCTGTGCTGCTGTTCTGCTGACCTGTGTCTCGGGCCAGGCCCTGGCCGATGCCGCCAGCCATGCCGCCGATGCCGAGCGTTTCCTCAAGCTGGCCAATGCCGACAAGCTGGCCGTGCCGGTGTACGCCCAGGTCCAGCAGATGTTCGCCCAGCGGTTTGCCCAGGCCCAGGCGCCCGAGGGCAAGAAGGCCCTGCTGGAAAGTTACCAGGCCAAGGCCAACGCCTCGCTGGACAAGGCCGTGAGCTGGGACAAGATCAAGCCGGATATGGTCAAGCTCTACACCAGCAACTTCAGCGAGCAGGAACTCAAGGAACTGATCGCGTTTTACCAGTCGCCCCTGGGCGAGAAGATGTTGAAGAAAATGCCGGCTCTGACCGAGCAGTCCGCCAAGCTGACCCAGGCCAAGCTGGAAACCGCGGTACCGGAAGTGAACAGGTTGCTGGCGGATATGACCGAGGAACTGGCACCCGCCAAGAAGCCTTGATCCTGTACCCACTTAATTTGGTTAATTTAGTTAGTTGGCGGAGTTAGCTATGTCCATGGGTGAACGTCTCCAGGCGGCCTTGACCGTGCTGGAAGCCCAGCACCTCGAGGTGCTGGATGAGAGTCATATGCACAGCCGCGGCCTGCAGACGCACTACAAGGTGGTGCTGGTCAGTCCGCTCTTTGCCGGTCTGAACGCGGTCAAGCGGCACCAGCGGGTCTACGCCAGCCTGGGCGAGTTGATGGGCCAGGTGCATGCCCTGGCGCTGCACACCTATACCCCCGAGGAGTGGTCGCAGTTGGCGGGCGCACCGTCGTCCCCGACCTGCAAGGGCGGCAGTAAAGTCGGTTAGGGCCGGTCCCTCCCAGGGGCGCAAACTGTTAAACTGCATCCGCGCCGGCTCCGCCGGCGTTTTTGCATCTGCGCCAGAATCCCGTTATCGACACGCCCGGTCCGCCCTTTACGGGGGCGACCACCTGGAGAACCATCCATGAATCGCACCATAGTCGTGGCTGCGCTGTACAAGTTCGTCACCCTGACGGATTACCTGGCGCTGCGTGAACCCCTGCTCGAGGCCATGCTGGCCAACGGCATCAAGGGCACCCTGCTGATCGCCCAGGAAGGCCTCAACGGCACGGTTTCCGGCAGTCGCGCCGGCATCGACGGCCTGCTCGCCTGGCTCAAGCAGGATCCGCGCTTCGACGATCTGGACCACAAGGAGTCCTACTGCGAAGAGCAGCCCTTCTACCGCACCAAGGTCAAGTTGAAGAAGGAAATCGTCACCCTGGGGGTGGCCGGCGTGGACCCCAATCGGCAGGTCGGCACCTATGTCGAACCCCAGGACTGGAACGCCTTGCTCGCCGACCCCGAGGTGCTGCTGATCGATACGCGCAACGACTACGAAGTGGCCATCGGCACCTTCGAAGGGGCCATGGATCCGCAGACCAAGAGCTTTCGCGATTTTCCCGCCTACATCGAGGCCCACTTCGACCCGGCGCGCCACAAGAAGGTCGCGATGTTCTGCACAGGCGGCATTCGCTGCGAGAAAGCCTCCAGCTATATGCTGGGTCAGGGCTTCGACGAGGTCTTTCACCTCAAGGGCGGTATCCTCAAATACCTAGAGGAGGTTCCCGTGGAACAAACCCTGTGGCGCGGCGACTGTTTCGTCTTCGATAACCGGGTCACCGTGCGCCATGACCTCAGCGAAGGCGATTATGAGCAGTGCCACGCCTGTCGCATTCCGATCTCGGTGGAGGACCGGCAATCGCCGCATTATGTGCTGGGCATCAGTTGCCCCCATTGCTGGGATTCGCTGAGTGAAAAAACCCGCAACAGCGCCCGGGAACGGCAGAAGCAGATCGAACTGGCCAAGGCGCGCAACCAGCCGCACCCCCTGGGCTACAATCCGCGCCTGTCCGCCGAGACCTGAACCATGAACGCGCGCCTGCTCTATGTGATGGACCCGATGTGTTCCTGGTGCTGGGGCTTCGCCCCGGTGCTCGAGGCCCTCGCCGAGCAGGCCCGGGCCGCCGGTGTGCCCTTGCATCTGGTAGTCGGCGGGTTGCGGCGCGAGCGGGCGGCCCTGGATCCGGCGGGGCGGGTGCGGATCCTCGCCTACTGGCAGGCGGTGAATGCCAGCACCGGGCAATTGTTCAATTTCACCGAGGGGCTGCCCGAAGGCCTGGTCTATGACACCGAGCAGGCCTGCCGCGCCCTGGTCACCGCTCGCAGCCTCGATCCCCAGAGCGTCTGGCCCCTGGCCCGGCTGATCCAGCAGGCCTTCTACACCGAGGGGCTGGATGTGACCCAAGCGCCGGTGCTGGTGCGGCTGGCCGAGCAGGCGGGTATCCCGCGCATCGAATTCGCCGCGGCCTTCGACAGCGCCGAACAACTGGCGGCCACGGCCCAGGATTTCGCCTGGGCCCAGGACCTGGGCATCGCCGGCTTTCCTACCCTGCTAGCCGAGCGCGATGGGCAACTGGCGCTGTTGACCAATGGTTATCGCCCCCTGGATGAACTGGCTCCGCTGCTGGCGCGCTGGCTGGAGCGCGCCACGCATGCCTGATCGCCTCAGTTGGGCGGAAATTCGCCGTCTGGCCCTGCAGCACAGGAAAGCCTTGTGGCTGGCCAATGGAGTGGCGGTACTGGCTACCCTGTGCAGCGTGCCTATTCCGCTGTTGCTGCCCCTGCTGGTGGACGAGGTGTTGCTGCACGACGGCAACGCCGCCCTCAAGGTCATGGACCTGTTCCTGCCGGCGGCCTGGCAGTTGGCGGCCGGCTATATCGGCCTGATGCTGGCCCTGACCCTGGTGCTGCGCTGTTCGGCGCTGCTGTTCAATGTGCTGCAGGCGCGGCTGTTCGCCCGGCTGTCCAAGGACATCGTCTACCGCATTCGCATCCGCCTGATCGAACGGCTCAAGCGCATCTCCCTGGGGGAGTACGAAAGCCTGGGCGGCGGCACAGTAACGACTCATTTGGTCACCGACCTGGACACTCTGGACAAGTTCGTCGGCGAGACCCTCAGCCGCTTTCTGGTGGCGATGCTCAGCCTGACCGGGACCGCGGCCATCCTGGTCTGGATGCACTGGCAGCTGGCGCTGCTGATCCTGCTGTTCAACCCCCTGGTGATCTACGCCACGGTGCAGCTGGGCAAGCGGGTCAAGCACCTGAAGAAACTGGAAAATGACAGTACCTCGCGTTTTACCCAGGCGCTGACCGAGACCCTGGACGCCATCCAGGAAATCCGCGCCGGCAACCGCCAAGGCTTCTTTCTCGGCCGCCTGGGGCTGCGCGCCAAGGAGGTACGCGACTACGCCGTGGCCTCGCAATGGAAGACCGATGCCTCCAGCCGGGCCAGCGGCCTGCTGTTCCAGTTCGGCATCGACATCTTCCGCGCCGCGGCCATGCTCACCGTGCTGTTTTCCGACCTGTCGATCGGCCAGATGCTCGCGGTGTTCAGCTACCTCTGGTTCATGATCGGCCCGGTCGAGCAGTTGCTGAACCTGCAATACGCTTTCTACGCCGCCGGTGGTGCTCTGGCCCGGATCAACGAGTTGCTCGCGCGCCAGGACGAACCACAGTACCCCGGCGGTGCCGATCCCTTCCTGGGCCGTACCACGGTGGGCATCGAGGTGCAGGGGCTGACCTTCGCCTATGCCGACGAGCCGGTGCTGGACGGGCTTAACCTGTCCATCGCACCGGGGGAGAAGGTCGCCATAGTCGGGGCCAGCGGCGGCGGCAAGAGCACCCTGGTGCAACTGCTGCTGGGGCTCTATACGCCCCAGGCCGGCAGCATCCGCTTCGGCGGCTGCAGTCAGGAGGAAATCGGCCTGGCCCGGGTGCGCGAGCAGGTGGCGGTGGTGCTGCAGCATCCGGCGCTGTTCAACGACACGGTGCGGGCCAATCTGTGCATGGGCCGCGAGCGCAGCGACGAGGCGTGCTGGCGGGCCCTGGAGATCGCCCAACTGGCCGATACCATAGGTGTGTTGCCCCTGGGCCTGGACAGCATGGTCGGCCGCTCCGGGGTGCGCCTGTCCGGTGGCCAGCGCCAGCGCCTGGCCATCGCCCGCATGGTGCTGGCCGAGCCCAAGGTGGTGATTCTCGACGAGGCCACCTCGGCCCTGGACGCGGCCACCGAATACGCCCTGCACCAGGCCCTGGGCGCATTTCTCCAGGGCCGTACCACCCTGATCATCGCCCACCGCCTGAGCGCGGTGAAACAGGCCGACCGGGTGCTGGTGTTCGACGGCGGGCGTATCGCCGAGGACGGCGACCACCAGCAGCTGATCGCCGAGGGCGGGCTGTACGCCAAGCTGTACGGGCATCTGCAGCAGCATTGAGTGCCGGCGACGACGACCCTGTTGCGCGTGTGGGGCCGCCTAGCCGTAGGTCGGGTTAGCGAAGCGTAACCCGACAACGACAATCAAGGATGATTTCGCCATGAACGACTGTCGGGGGCTTCGTGTTTGTTCACCCTGGTCACGCAATAGCGGCGGCCCTGGTTGGCCGTATTCCAGTTTCCGGCGGTATGTCGAGGCCGGGGTTTTATCCGGCGACTTGGGAGCAGGGAGAGACCTTGGTGCCGAGTCACCTTATCCATGCTGGGTTTCGCCGATAAGCCGTCGGGTTAACAAAACCTAACCCGACCTACGAAAAACCTCGCCTGCGCGTTGGCGCCGCGGATCTCCCCCTGTCGGCGAGGGTGTTTTCCTGCGGGGGGCTTGTCATGCGGCAGCCTGTCGCACCGCTCTGTCAATAAATCGTTACGACTGGCAAGCCAGGAGGACGGGCATGCTCGTCTATGCTTGAGGTGTAAGGAAAACCTGCCGCTGCTGGCGGCCTGGTCGTCCTGGGGTGCGGCGCACGGGCTTGTGGCGCGGGGATGCCTAGGCTGTGATGGACCCATAAACGCCCCGGTCGGTGGCGGTCCAGCACAACAACCCCAGCACAAAAACGAGGAGGCGCAATGAACGCCGTGAACAGACAGCCAGCCCTGCCCATCATCGAGCCGCACAACCCCATAGGCACCGACGGCTTCGAGTTCGTCGAATACACTGCGCCCACCGCCGCCGGCATCCAGCAACTGCGTGAACTCTTCACCGCCATGGGCTTTACCGAAACCGCCAAGCACCGCTCCAAGGAAGTCTGGCTGTTCCAGCAGAACGGTATCAATTTCGTGCTCAATGGCAGCCCCACCGGCCATGTCCACGCCTTCGGCGAGAAGCACGGACCCAGCGCCTGCGCCATGGCCTTTCGGGTCAGGAACGCGGCCCAGGCCGCCGCCTATGTGCAGGCCCAGGGCGCCACGCTGGTGGGCAGCCACGCCAACTTCGGCGAGCTGAATATCCCCTGCGTCGAGGGCATAGGCGGCTCACTGCTCTACCTGGTCGACCGCTACGGCGACAAGAGCATCTATGACGTCGATTTCGAATATATCGAGGGCCGCACGCCCCAGGACAACGCGGTTGGTCTGGTCGAGCTCGATCACCTGACCCACAACGTCAAGCGCGGGCAGATGGACACCTGGTCGGGTTTCTACGAGCGCATCGCCAACTTCCGCGAAATCCGCTATTTCGATATCGAAGGCAAACTCACTGGCCTGGTGTCCCGGGCCATGACGGCACCCTGCGGCAAGATCCGCATCCCGATCAACGAGTCCTCCGACGACAAGTCGCAGATCGAGGAATTCATTCGCGAGTACCACGGCGAGGGTATCCAGCACATCGCCCTGGCCAGCGTGGATATCTACGAAACCGTGCGCAAGCTGCGGGCCAATGGGGTCGACTTCCTCGGCACGCCGGACACCTATTATGAAAAGGTCGACCAGCGCGTGGCCGGGCACCAGGAGCCGACCGCGGTGCTGCGCGAGCTGAGCATCCTGATCGACGGAGCCCCAGCGGACGACGGCATCCTGCTGCAGATATTCACCCATACGGTGATAGGGCCGATCTTCTTCGAGATCATCCAGCGCAAGGGCAACCAGGGCTTTGGCGAGGGCAATTTCAAGGCCTTGTTCGAGTCCATCGAGGAAGACCAGCTGCGCCGTGGCGTGATCTCCGCCGACTAGGCAGCTGGATCGGCCTTGCCTGAATCAACGACTGGAGGTCGGCCATGAGCCGCAACTGGATCCATTTTCCCCTGCGTGAAGGTGAATGCTCGCGCCAGGCCCATTGCGACTTGCCCGATGGCACCTACGAGCGCGAGATGGGCCGCGAAGGCTTCTTCGGCCCGGCCTCGCACCTGCACCACAAGCACCCGCCCACCGGCTGGGTGGATTGGCAGGGGCCCTTGCGCCCCCATGCCTTCAACCTGAACCAGGTGCCGAGCGAGCAGGAGTGTCCGTTCGCCGCGCCGGTCACCCTGCACAACGCCGACGTCAAGCTGCGCGTCTGGAAAACCAGTAACGCCATGGGCCACCTGGTGCGCAACGGCGACGGCGACGACTTGCTGTTCATCCATGAGGGCGCCGGGCATTTCTTCTGCGACTTCGGTCACCTGGAGTACCGCGACGGCGATTACCTGATGGTGCCGCGGGGCACCGCCTGGCGCATCGAACCGAGTGCGCCGACCTTTATGCTGCTGATCGAGAGCACGGATGGCGCCTATCAGTTGCCGGACAAGGGACTGGTCGGCACCCATGCGCTCTTCGATCCGGCGGTGCTCGAGCATCCGCATATCGATGATAGGTTTAGGGCCCAGCAGGACGAAAGCACCTGGCAGATCCGCATCAAGCGGCGCAACCAGATCAGTACCGTGACCTACCCCTACAACCCCCTGGATGTGGTGGGCTGGCACGGCGACAACACGGTGGTGCGCCTCAACTGGCGGGATATCCGGCCCCTGGTCAGCCACCGTTACCACCTGCCGCCCTCGGCCCACACCACCTTCGTGGCCAACGGTTTCGTGGTCTGCACCTTCTGTCCGCGGCCGATCGAATCCGACCCTGGTGCGCTGAAGGTGCCGTTCTATCACAACAACGACGACTACGACGAAGTGCTGTTCTACCACCGTGGCGACTTCTTCAGCCGCGACAATATCGAGGCCGGGATGGTCACCTTCCACCCCTGTGGCTTCCCCCATGGCCCGCACCCCAAGGCGCTGAAGAAGAGCCAGGAAAACCCGGGCACCTTCGCCGATGAAGTGGCGGTGATGATCGACACCCGGCGCGGCCTGGAAATCGGCGCAGCGGCCGCGGCCGTGGAAGTGCATGAATACGTCAATTCCTGGAAGTCTCCAGGCAAGGATTCCCAATGAAACTCGCTTCCCTGAACCGCGGCCGCGACGGCCTGCTGGTCGTCGTTTCCCGCGACCTGAGCCGCGCCGTCGAGGTGCCGGCCATTGCCGCCACCCTGCAGGCCGCACTGGATGACTGGTCGAGCAAGCGCCCGCGATTGGAGGCGGTCTACCAGCGTCTCAACGACGGCCTGGAAGGCGCGGCCTTCGCCTTCGCCCAGGGCGACTGTCACAGCCCACTGCCGCGGGCCTATCACTGGGCCGACGGCAGCGCCTACGTCAATCATGTGGAACTGGTGCGCAAGGCCCGGGGCGCCGAGATGCCGGAATCCTTCTGGCACGAGCCGCTGATGTACCAGGGTGGTGCGGATGCCTTTATCCCGCCCCATGCCCCTATCTGCATGGCTGACGAGGCTTGGGGCATCGACCTGGAAGCCGAGCTGGCGGTGATCAGCGATGACGTGCCGATGGGCGCCAGCGCGGCCGAGGCGGCGGGGCATATCCAGTTGCTGATGCTGGTCAACGATGTATCGCTGCGCAACCTGATCCCCGGCGAGCTGGCCAAGGGCTTTGGGTTCTACCAGAGCAAACCCTCGTCGAGCTTTTCGCCGGTGGCGGTGACCCCGGACGAGCTGGGCGATAGCTGGAAGGACGGCAAGGTCCAGCGGCCCCTGGTGTCCCAGATCAATGGGGTGCTGTTCGGCCAGCCGGATGCGGGGGTGGACATGACCTTCAATTTCCCGACCCTGCTGGCCCATGCGGCCAAGACCCGCCCGCTGGGGAGCGGCACCATCATTGGCTCGGGCACTGTGTCGAACTACGACCGCAGTGCCGGCTCATCCTGCCTGGCCGAGAAACGCATGCTGGAGATACTCGAGTTCGGCGAGGCCAGAACGCCCTTCCTCACGTTTGGCGACCGGGTGCGCATCGAGATGTTCGATGCCGGCGGCGCGAGCATCTTCGGCGCCATCGATCAGGTCGTCGAACGCTATGAACACTGAACTGGTCCTCTACGGCTACTGGCGCTCCAGCGCCGCCTACCGGGTACGCATCGCCCTCAACCTCAAGGGCCTGGCCTACCGGCAGGTGCCGGTGCACCTGGTCAAGGACGGCGGTCAGCAGCACGGACCCGAGTACCGGGCGCTCAATCCCCAGGGCCTGCTGCCGCTGCTGATCGACGGGGAGACCAGGATCGCCCAGTCCCTGGCGATACTCGAATACCTGGAGGAGGTGTTCCCGGTGCCGGCGCTGCTGCCCGGCGATCCGGCCCAGCGCGCCCAGGTGCGGGCCCTGGCCCTGCATATCGCCTGCGATATCCACCCGCTGAACAACCTGCGGGTGCTGCAGTACCTGTCCGGCACCCTGGGGGTGGCGGATGCGGCGAAAGACGCCTGGTACCGGCACTGGGTCGAGGCCGGGCTGACAGCGCTGGAGCAGGGCCTGCTCGCTTTGCCGGGCGCGCTGTCCCTGGGCGAACGCCCCGGCTACCTGGAGGCCTGCCTGATTCCCCAGGTCTACAACGCGCGGCGTTTCGACTGTGACCTGCGGCCCTACCCGCGCCTCCTCGAGATGGTCGCGCGCTGCGAACCGCTCGAGGCATTCAGGAATGCCGCGCCCGAGGCGCAGCCCGACGCCCCGTAGGCTGGCGTAGAGCCGTTTTTCTGGCGAAACCCAGCGCCTCCCTGCAGGGGTTCTCCGAACGGCAGATGCTGTCGGGTTAGCAAAACGTAACCCGACCTACAAAATGCCAAGGTGTTTTTCGGACGGTATAGCCGCGCAAAAAAACAACCTGACAAACCACGCCGCACCCGCCGCGCGGCGTAACCCGCCAAGGTGAAATGACTCCGCGACCCCCTTTAAGGAGGAGGCGGAAAATCGCCATGGCGAAGGCGCTGGGCGGCGGAAAGTCGCCCCGTGACGCGCGCTCGCAGCCGATGAACTGGGCTAGGGTGAATAGGGATGGGCGTGACGTCCGAGCGCCCGAGTTGCGCCCGGGGTTGGCGCAGGGTTTGCATTGGCCCCTGTGCCGAGCCGTGCCGCGGCTGAGGCCCAAGCATCCAGGTCGAGACGGGCTGGAGTGCCGAACAATAAGAATCGAGAGTGGAGCCCTATCCATGTTGCAGTCCGCCTTCCGGCTGTTCGCCGACCTTGCCGTGGGCAAGAAACTTCTCTGTGGTTTTGCCCTGGTGTCGGTACTCACGCTCGCGGTGACCGGCAGCGGCTTTCTCGCGGTGCAGGCGGTGCTGCAGGGGCATGGCCAGGTGAGCCGCCTTTCGACCATCGAGGGGCATATGTTGCAGGCGCGGCGCTTCGAGCGCGACTTCGCCCTGGGGCAGACGCCCGAGCTCGCCCAGAGCATGCGCAGCCAACTGGCGACCCTGCGCAGCCTGCTGACCGAGCAGATCCAGAGCAGCCCGCCGGCGCAAAAGAATCCTTTGCAGGCCATGGACCAGGCCACCGCCGACTACCTGGCGCAGTTCGAACACTTCGTGCAACAGCAGGCCCGGGCCCGCGAAGCCCGCGTGCAGATGCGCGAGGCGGCGGCCACGGCGCGGGAGCAGTTCGATACGCTCGAGCTGGATATGTACGACGCGGTGCGCGCACTGCGCCTGGCCGGCGACAAGTTGCGCGGCAGCGACCCGCTGACCCTGGCCGAAACCACCTCGGGGCTGAGCAAGCGCATGCTCGACCTGCGGGGCTACGAGAGCCTGTTCATCATCGACGGTTCGGCCGAGGCGTTGGAAGAGTGGACCTTTATCGGCAACGAGCTGCAGAGCGTGGCGCGCAGCCTGATGGTCTGGCTGGACGACGAACAGAAAGCCGCAATCGAAGCCGCCCTGCAGGCCTTTGCGCTCTACCAGCAGGCCTTCGCCAATTACCAGCAGGTGCGTGGCCAGAGCCAGGCGGGTGAGGCCGCCATGGTCGAGCAGGCTCGCGCGGTGCGGAGCCTGGTGGAGGAGGCGAGAGCGGGTGAAGAGCAGGCCATGGCGGACGGCAGCAGGCGCACCCTGCTGATGCTCGGCGCCATGGGTGCGGTGGCCGTGTTGCTGGGGATGCTGGCCGCGCTGGCGATTTCCCGCTCGATCGTCAAGCCGTTGCGCCAGACCGTGGCCTTTGCCCAGCGGATCGCCGCGGGCGATCTGAGCCAGGATCTGCCCCCGGGCCGGCACGACGAACTGGGGCAACTGCTCGAGGCCATGCAACGCATGACCGCCAGCCTACGTACCCTGGTCGGCCGCATCGGTGGTGGTGTCGGTCAGATCGCCGCGGCTGCCGTGCAGTTGTCGGTGATCACCGCCCAGACCAGTGCCGGTGTGCAGACCCAAAAACTGGAGACCGAACAGACCGCCACCGCCATGCACCAGATGGCGCTGACCGTGCAGGAAGTTGCGCAGAACG
>DATDTH010000201.1:0-12594 GCA_035290985.1 Pseudomonas sp.
GCTCCTGCTGGTCGTCGTAGTCTTTGTAGGCGCGCTGCTCCCACACCTTGACGGCGCTCTTGTTCTTGCCCGCGCCGCCGATGCGAATGCCCTGCGGGTTGTAGCCGCCGTGGCCGAACGGGCTGGTGCCGCCGGTGCCGATCCACTTGTTGCCGCCTTCGTGGCGTTCCTTCTGTTCTTCCAGGCGTTTCTTGAATTCTTCGATCAGCTTGTCCAGACCGCCCAGGGATTCGATCTTGGCGCGCTCCTCATCGGTCAGGGAACGTTCGAATTCCTTGCGCAGCCACTCGTCCGGGATCAGTGCCTCGAGGTGCTGGTTGAGGTTCTCCAGGCCCTTGAAATAGGCGCCGAAGGCCCGGTCGAACTTGTCGAAATGCCGCTCGTCCTTGACCAGTATGGTGCGGGCGAGGAAGTAGAACTCGTCCATGTCGGCGAACACCACGTTGTGCTTCAACGCGTTGATCAGGTCGAGCAGCTCGCGCACCGACACCGGCACCTTGGCCGCGCGCATTTCATTAAACAGATTGAGCAGCATATCCGCCCCCTCGTGAATTCGTTGGTTCCAAGGGCCGGCCATTGCACTGACCGGCTCCCTTGTCACTCGGTGCAAGGGCTTGCGAGCTAGAGACAGGCAAGGCGGAATCCGGTGAGGGCGCGGAGTTTACGTCTGTAAATGAGCAGTCCGAACCGGATTTCAACGCAGCATGGCCGACGCGCAGCAGCCCGACATTTAGCGTGAGGCGCGACGGCTCATAAAGGCCAGGCGTTCCAGTAATTGCACGTCCTGCTCGTTCTTCACCAAGGCGCCGGCCAGGGGCGGAATGGCCTTGGTCGGATCGCGTTCGCGCAGCACGGCTTCGCCGATATTGTCGGCCATCAGCAGCTTGAGCCAGTCCACCAGCTCCGAGGTGGAGGGTTTCTTCTTCAGCCCCGGCACCTTGCGTACATCGAAGAACACGTCCAGGGCCTCGGCCACCAGGTCCTTCTTGATGTCCGGGTAGTGCACGTCGACGATCTTCTGCAGCGTGGCGCGGTCCGGGAAGGCGATGTAGTGGAAGAAGCAGCGGCGCAGGAAGGCGTCCGGCAGCTCTTTCTCGTTGTTCGAGGTGATGATGATGATCGGACGCTTGACGGCCTTGATGGTCTCGTTGGTCTCGTAAACGTAGAACTCCATCTTGTCGAGTTCTTGCAGCAGGTCGTTGGGGAACTCGATGTCGGCCTTGTCGATTTCGTCGATCAGCAGAATCACCCGCTCCTCGGCCTCGAAGGCTTCCCAGAGCTTGCCCTTCTTGATGTAGTTGCGCACATCGTGGACCTTGTCCGAATCCAGCTGCGAGTCGCGCAGGCGGCTGACCGCGTCGTACTCGTACAGGCCCTGGTGGGCCTTGGTGGTGGATTTGATGTGCCAGGTGATCAGGCGCGCGCCGAAGGACTCGGCCAGTTGCTCGGCCAGCATGGTCTTGCCGGTGCCGGGTTCGCCCTTGACCAGCAGCGGACGCTCCAGGGTGATCGCGGCGTTGACCGCGAGCTTGAGGTCGTCGGTGGCCACATAGGACTGGGTGCCTTCAAATTTCATCAGAAATCCTCGAACGGTAGCGGCAGGGCCTAAACCCGGCAGTTCAGTATTTGAAAAAAGCGACTATAACGCGGCAATGACGCCGGTGTGAACGCAGGCTGGCCATTCAGTCACTGAATGGCCAGTCACTCGGTGGCGGGTTCAGTCGTTGCCGGGCTGCTCTCGAACCCCGTGTTGAGTGCCTGGACGAAGGCGTTGCGCAGAATTCCCAGGAAGGCCTTGAAGGCGCTGATGTTCCGCTGACGCACATTGCCGTTCAATTCGACGCGGGTGGCGAACTGATCCTTGGCCTGGTTCTGCAGCACTTCCTGACCGCCGCCGACCAGGGCTTCCCATATCGAGCGGAAAAAGCTCTGGTCCTGCTCGGTCACGTCCTGTCGCCAGTTGAAGACCTCGACATTGCGCAGCAGGGGCTTGAGGTAACCGCTGAGTTGGCCATCGTCGGCCTTGGCCTCGATCACCAGATCGCCGGTGCCGGCGTTGAAGTCGAATTTGCCGTAGGCCGCGGCAAAATCATTGAGGCGCTTCAATTCGATGCCGGTGGCCCGCAGCTTGAAGTCGAAATCCTCGAAATTCTTGAAGGGGTCGAAGGTCGCCCGGCTTTCCAGGGGCGCATGGCCGAGCAGGCGGGCCTGGCCCTCGAAGCGGGCGACCCGTTCACCCTGCGCGTCGGCGACATTGGTCAGGTTGTACAGGCTGGCCTGGACCTGGGTGGCCTCGAGGTTGACCGGTGGTTTCGAGGTGAAATTGCGGAAGCTGACGCGGCCCTCGACCACCCGCACTTCGTTGAGGGTGATGGGCAGCAGCTTGTTCAGTTGCTCGCGCCAATCGGTGCCCTGGCCGTTCTGCGAGGCGCTCTGGTCGGCACCGCCGTCGACGAAGTTGAGGCCCGGCCGCTCGAAGACCACCACCGCCACTATGGCGCGGTTGTGCCAGAGGGCTTGCCAGCTGACCGCTAGGTCCATCAGGGGCGCCTCGACGAAGGGCACCGGCACCTTGCCGTCGACCTTGACGATCCGCAGGCCATTGATCCGGTAGGCCCCGCGCCACCAGGCCAGGTCGACATCGGTGATCCGGCCGCGGTAGGCGCCCATGTCGGCGAGCCTTTCGTTCAGGTAGTCACGCACCATATAGGGCAGGGCCAGGTGTGCCACCAGCAGCACGCCGGCCAGACCGAGCAGCACCCAGAGCGGCAGGCTATAACGCTTCTTCAGCTTCTTCATGGACAAACAGACCCTCGATGCTGGCCATTTGTTCAGCTTGTAGGTGCTGGACGCCTGCGCGCCGTGGTCTTAGGCTTTGTAGTTTCCCGGCCACCTACCTCAAAGGACACCGTCATGAGCCGCATCTATGCAGACAACGCGCAATCCATCGGTAACACGCCGCTGGTCATGATCAATCGCCTGGGGCCCAAGGGCGTGACCATCCTGGCCAAGATCGAGGGGCGCAATCCCGCCTATTCGGTCAAGTGCCGGATCGGCGCCAGCATGGTCTGGGATGCCGAAAGCCGGGGCGTGCTCAAGCCGGGCATGACCCTGGTCGAGCCGACCTCGGGCAATACCGGGATTGGCCTGGCCTTCGTCGCGGCGGCCCGCGGCTATAAGTTGCTGCTGACCATGCCCGCATCCATGAGCCTGGAGCGGCGCAAAGTGCTCAAGGCCCTGGGGGCCGAGCTGGTGCTGACCGAGCCGGCCAAAGGCATGAAGGGCGCCATCGAGAAGGCCACGGAGATCGCTGCATCGGACCCCGAAAAATACTTCCTGCCCCAGCAATTCGAGAATCCGGCCAACCCGGCCATCCATGAAAAAACCACCGGGCCGGAGATCTGGAACGACACCGATGGCGCGGTCGATGTGCTGGTGTCCGGTGTGGGCACCGGCGGCACCCTTACCGGGGTGTCGCGCTATATCAAGCAGACCATGGGCAAGCAGCTGCTGTCGGTCGCGGTCGAGCCGCTCGGCTCGCCGGTGATCAGCCAGGCCCTGGCGGGCGAGGAGATCAAACCCAGCCCCCACAAGATCCAGGGCATAGGGGCTGGTTTCGTGCCGAAGAACCTCGACCTGAGCATGGTCGATCGGGTCGAGCGGGTCACGGACGAGGAGTCCAAGGCCATGGCCTTGCGGCTGATGCGCGAGGAAGGCATTCTCTGCGGCATCTCCTGCGGCGCGGCCATGGCCGCCGCGGTTCGCCTTGCCGAGGAACCGGGCATGCAGGGCAAGACCCTGGTGGTCATACTGCCGGATTCGGGCGAGCGCTACCTGAGCAGCATGCTGTTCGACGGCCTGTTCAGCGACCAGGAACTGCTGCAGTAACGGCCCTTTGGGACCGGTGAAAAAGCCGCCCGCGGGCGGCTTTTTCGTGGCTGTGCCCTTGGGGCTGGAGCATGTTCAGGAAGAAATATGTCTGTATTTGGCGCCTGTCCGCGGCGTACTGCCTTCGGCGAGTTCACCCTACTTGCTGACCTATAGGTTTCGCCGAAGCGCCTTTCGTAGGTCGGGTTACGTTTTGCAAACCCGACAGCATCGTTGTCGGGTTACGCTGCGCTAACCCGACCTACGGTCTGTCCGCCACGACCTTGACCGGGGCCGCGGGCTTGACCACCAGCCACAGGGCCAGGGCGATCAGCGTGCCGCCATAGAGGTAGGCCCAGGACAGGGGTTCGTCCAACAGCAGTGCGCCCCAGAGCACGCCGAACGGCGGGATCAGGAAGGTCACGGTCGTCGCTTTGACCGGGCCTATATCGGTCAGCAGGCGGAAATACAGCACATAGGCGAACGCGGTGCAGACCAGCCCCAGGCCGGCCAGGGACAGCCAGACATCCAGCCCGCCCCAGCTCGCCGGCGGCTGGCTGAGCGCCGAATAGGCGAACAGCGGCAGAATGAACAGCGTGGCGCCTGCCGTGCTGCCGAACGCCGCCAGGCGGCTGTCCAGGCCGCCCTGGCTGTCCAGCCAGCGCCGGGCCAGGAAACCGGCGAAGCCGTAGCAGGCGGTGGCGATCAGGCAGGCCAGGGCGCCCCACAGCAACTGGGCATCGAAAGCGACTGGGCCGATGCGGGTCAGCAGGGCCACGCCCATCAGCCCCAGCAATACGCCGCTGGCCTTGGCCAGGGTGATGCCTTCGGCGAAGAACAGTGCGCCGATCAACACGCCCATCATCGGGGTGGTGGCGTTGAAGATCGCCGAATAGCCGGCCGGCAGCACTTGGGCGGCGGCCGAGTACATGACCGAGGGGATACCGGCGTTGATCACCCCGAGCACCAGGCAGAGCCTGAGCTTGCCGCGAAAGTCCCAGCGCATGCGCAGGATCAGCAGAATCACCAGCAAGCCGATGGCCGCCAGCAGCGCCCGGAAG
The DNA here is from genome assembly GCA_035290985.1 of Pseudomonas sp. Lineage (GTDB taxonomy): Bacteria > Pseudomonadota > Gammaproteobacteria > Pseudomonadales > Pseudomonadaceae > Aquipseudomonas. The sequence continues at coordinate 4,929 of DATDTH010000201.1, forward strand.
AAGGCAGTGGGCAGGGTGCCCAGCACAGGCGCGATGATGCGCATGAACAGAAAGCTGGCGCCCCAGATGGCGGCGAGCAGAAACAGGCGCAGGTAATCGACGGCTCTCACGGGTTGGGCTCTGAGGATCTGTAGGGACGGTCGGCAACCATAGCGCACTAGCGCCGGCTTGGCTTGCCCGAGCAGCAGGGCTCCAGGGGAAGTTACCGGCGAATCGCCGCCGGAGCGATTATTTCGTCGCCAGCGGTGGTTTTTCCGCGCTCCGGGGCTTTTCCCACTTTTCCTCGGCGCGGCCACTGGCTAAGCTCGGCCTTCGTTTATTCCGCAGAGGCTTTCTCATGCCACAGCAATGGCCGGCCGCCGATATCGCCCGTCTGATCCTCGACGGCTTTGACGATTATCGCGAGCATTTCCGCCAGATTACCGACGGCGCCCGTGGGCGCTTCGAACAGGCGCAGTGGCAGGAGGCACAGCAGGCCTCGGCGGCGCGCATCAACCTCTACGAGGAGAAAGTCAGCGAGGTGGGCGAGCGGCTGCGGCAGACCTTCAGCGACGAACTGCTGCTGGATGTCGATCAATGGCCCCTGGTGAAGAGCGCCTATATCGCCTTGATCGACCTGCGCTTCGACGACGAACTGGCGGAGACCTGGTTCAACTCGATTTTCTGCGGCCTGTTCAGCCACGACTGCATCAGCGATGGCAGCATGTTCGTACACACCACCCGGCCGTCGCTGCGCATCCAGGAACGCGCGGCCCAGACCCGCAGCTACATTCCCCAGGTCAACCTGAGCGGCATGCTCGCGCAGATCTTCGAGGATTACCGTTTCGATGCCCCCTACGAAGACCTGCCACGGGACCTGCGGCGGCTCGAAGGGCAGTTGCGGGAAAACCTCCCGGACTGGGTGTGCAAGGACCCCAGCCTGTGCGTGGAGCTGTTTTCCTCGGTGCTCTACCGCAACAAGGGCGCCTACCTGGTCGGTCGCATCTTCACCCGCGACGAGCAGTGGCCGCTGGTGATTCCGCTGCTGCACCGCGAAGGGCTGGGTATCCAGGTCGATGCGCTGATCACCGACGAGGCGGAGGTGTCGATCATTTTCTCCTTCACCCGCTCCTATTTCATGGTCGATGTGGCGATCCCGGCGGAATTCGTCGGTTTCCTCAAGCGCATCCTGCCCGGCAAGAACCTGGCCGAGCTCTATACCTCGATCGGCTTCTACAAGCACGGCAAGTCGGAGTTCTACCGCTCGCTGATCAATCACCTGGCGACCACCGATGACCGCTTCATCATGGCCCCCGGCGTACGCGGCATGGTCATGAGCGTGTTCACCCTGCCGGGCTTCAATACGGTGTTCAAGATCATCAAGGACCGTTTTTCACCCTCGAAGAACGTCGACCGCAATACCGTGATCGAGAAATACCGCCTGGTGAAAAGCGTCGACCGGGTCGGGCGCATGGCCGATACCCAGGAGTTCGCCGACTTCCGTTTTCCCCTGAGCAAGTTCGAACCGGAATGCCTGGCCGAGCTGCTGGACGTGGCGCCGTCCACCGTGGTGCTGGAAGGCGATGTGGTGCTGGTGCGTCACTGCTGGACCGAGCGGCGCATGATCCCGCTGAACATCTACCTGGAGCACGCCAACGAAGCCCAGGTGCGCGAGGCCCTGGAGGAGTACGGCCTGGCGATCAAGCAACTGGCGGCGGCGAATATCTTCCCCGGCGACATGCTGCTGAAAAACTTCGGCGTCACCCGTCACGGCCGGGTGGTGTTCTACGACTACGATGAAATCTGCTACCTGACCGAGGCCAACTTCAGGAAGATTCCACCCCCCCGTTACCCGGAGGACGAAATGGCCTCCGAGCCCTGGTATTCGGTGGCGCCGCTGGATGTATTCCCCGAGGAGTTCCCGACCTTCCTGTTCGCCGATATGCGCCTGCGCCGCTTGTTCAACGAACTGCACGGCGACCTGTACCAGGCCGAATACTGGCAGAGCCTGCAGGCCGCCATCCGGGCCGGCAAGGTGATAGACGTGTTCCCCTATAGACGCAAGGAAAAGGCCAGCGAAACCCTGGCCTGACGCATCCTGTAGCAGCTGCCCTCGTGGGCAGCAGCAGGGCTGTGATAGGCTGGCTTCAGCCCCTGGAGAAAAGGTCGTGCCGCTGCGAGCATCGAGCGCCGATTAGGCCTACTCTAGGGGAAGGAGGCTTGGTATGGCCGAGTCGCCCGACATTTACGCGTAGGAGGGTTCAATATGAGCGATATCAGAGAGTGGCTCCAGGAACTGGCGGTAGCCCTGGGTCTGGTTGAACCGCCGCGTCTGCAACCGATACCGATCAAAAGCACCGAGCAGCGCCGCCTGGCCGAACAACGCCTGGCCGAGCAGCGCCGCTCGCGTTAAGACGGTTGGCTGCTGCTCTGTCCCCGGCCGGCGACGCCTTGTTGCCGGCCTGATTTTGTACGCTAATTTTCCTCGTCCCTATTAAACTCTTGCGCAGCAGCCCAGGCTTCGCCTTGCTCTGTCTGCGCTTGGTTATGGCACACTGCCTGGCCGAGGAGAGTTCATGTCACGTCCCATCTGCGCGCGCTGCGCCCGCCCAACGAGCCACTGCCTCTGTGGGCTGATTCCCTTGCTGGACAGCCGCACCCGGGTGCTGATCCTGCAGCACCCGAGCGAAGTCGAGCATGCCTTGAACACCGCTCGCTTGGCGGCCTTGGGTTTGGCGAATGGCGAGTTGCGGGTCGGCGAGGTGTTCGAGGACCTGGCGACCCTGCTGGCGCGGCCTGGTTACCGGGCCTGCCTGTTGTTCCCGGGGGAGGGCGCCCAGCCGGTGGCCACGGTTGCCGCTGAGGTGGACGGGCGGCCGTTGCTGCTGGTGGTGCCGGACGGCACCTGGCGCAAGGCGCGCAAACTGCTGCACCTGAACCCGCTGCTGGCCGCCTTGCCGCGGTTGACCCTGCCCGAGGGGTTGTCCTCGCGTTACCGCCTGCGCAAGGCGCCGATGCCGGGCGCCTTGTCGACCCTCGAGGCGATCGTCTGTGCCCTGGAACTGCTCGAGTCGCCGCGTTCCTACCAGACCCTGCTCAAACCCTTCGAAGCGCTGATCGAAGGGCAGATCGCGGCCATGGGCGATGAGACCTACAGGCGCAACCATGGGCAGGACGAGGCCTAGAGCTTTCATGAAAGCTCTTTCTGTCGTCATACCCGCGAAGGCGGGTATCCAGAGACGCCCGATCAACCCGCGGGGCCGCTGCCCCGGATTGCGTCAAGGCTTATCTGTATCTACAAACCGCTTCGACAAAGACTGTAGGCTGGCGTAGAGGTAACCACGTCGGGTTAGCGCAGCGTAACCCGACAAGGATAATCAAGGATGATTACGCCATAAACTATGGTCCATCTTTAATAATAGATCCCTCAAACTTGATCCTCGGATCGTTTACGTTCACGAGTTCATTCAATTCATATACATTTCGATAACCATACCCATATAGGTTGATGTATGTTGGAATATTCAGGGCCATCATGATTGGTTTTTCTTGAACGGCAAATTGTACTGATAATGAATCTCTTGGCTGGGGCAAGGCTATCTTGGTAGCGAGATCGGTCTGGTTGCCTGCGAAGTTGTTGTTACAGTAAATCAATACGGTCGTATCGAAAGAAGGTATGACTTTTTGCAGGTTGTTCTGAGTGAAATCAGTAAAGCTTAAATGTTTCGCGCCTTCGACGTGGATTCGCGCATAGCGAAACGCCGACCGCGTATCGAGAATGATAACTTCCGGCCGCTGGCTCATCTTCAAGAAGGTATCAAGATCAACTAGGCGGCTTGCCCGGTGCGTTTCAACCTTGGCAACTAGGCCCTTGAAATCGTCGAAACTAACCTTGGCGGGTGGATAGCTCTTCACCTGCGCTGATGTTTGTACAGTGACAAGTAGCAGGGCTGTCAAAATTAATATTTTCGATTTCATTGTCTGTCCTCTCAATGATAGGTAGTCAGACCTGGCGTTTAGTTAAAAGGTCGAGATTTAGCGCGTCCCCAGTGAGCGAAGCGAAAGACTTGAACCAGTTGTTAGGGGTTGATCACGCCGTACCTAGTGCGTTCCTTCCCTGTAGCAAGATCAACCTCCCACGAAGAGTCATGAGGAGCAATTGAGGCGTGCAAAGAAAACTTAGCACCGCCAGCCTTAGCCCAGCACGTAACAAACCACGGTAGAAACTCAGAGCTAGCAATGTACCAAGGGTCTGCATCGGGGTTTGCAGTAGTAAATGCCTCTTCCAGCTCTTCTGAGTATATGTGCTCAATCTCCAATAGATCAGGATCTACAGGGCTTGGGTATGCTGCTTTTCCGTTCACATAGATAAAGTATTCAGTGTTCGATTTATCCAGGAAAAATGCCCTGGCTGGAAACTGTGAAGTGAAAGAGTCAGTAAATATCTCAAAATCAATTGCATGCACTTCCGGTGGGTATTGGTATGCAATAAGTTTACGCATTACATCTACGAGCTTTTCTTCAATTTGTGACAGCCTTGCGCGTATCTCATCACGAAAATCAGCCTCTTGAGGATCACCCATGATTTATGTAGACCTCTAACGGTTAAGCTAACGGGCAGACAAAAGCGTAGCTTTTGGCTGTACAGCGAACGAAGTGAGACCTCAGGGTCAGGTCTTGCCTTTTGATTTCGATATTATCCGACTGACACGCGAATAATGCAGGCCAAAATACTATAACTGCAGCCGCCACATGCGCTCATGCGCAAAAAGCAAGACCTGACCCCGTGACCTTTGTGACCCCGTGACCTTGAGGCTGGTGGCGGCACACATAGTCTACGAGTCGAAGTCCATACTTTCAGCTTGGCCTCCAACAGGTACCCACGCAGGAGGATTCAATGTCCAGGCAGCGGTCAGTTTGGCATGGCGAAAGAACTCGACAGGGAACTCCGCTGCCATAAGATTGGCAGCATGCAATGTGTGAAGTAGCTTAATGCATACATAGATGCCAACAGCTGCTGAGTGATAGTCGGCGCCAAAGCCGCCGTGTGCAATGTTGTTGCGAATTTTATTTAGCCATTCGAGCGCCTTCTCCGCCTGAGGCCAAAGCTCCGTTGCGGTGCTTCCCGCAGTGATTTTTAGTAGCGGCCCCAAGTAAAGCTTAAGTCGGTTTTCTTTAATTCCTCGCAGCAGCGAATCCCTGTCCGCCTTAGCGCTCATGCCTTTGAGTTGAAGCTGACTGTGCTGCATTTCTTGGACCAGGTCGTCCATGACCGAGAAGGCAATGATGAAGGCCTCGGAGTAGAAGCCATGCTCAAGCAACTCGTAACACCGGACATAACGCCTGGCAACGGGCAATGTTTTAGTTGCGATGTGTGGTGCCGCGAGCGTAGTTGTGCCGAACGGATCATGGGAGGACGCACCATGGGACTGAAAGCGATCACCTCTCCAGCGGACGTTTAGATCACCAGTAGATGTTCCATCAACTGATGAGAAATAAAACAATGTGTCATAGATGCCGATGCTTCGGACGCCACAGCTATCAATGTGCCCTACACGGACCAACTTGTAAGCTTGGAACAATTCATTGATCGCATCAAGTGCCTTATGGATAGTGAGGTGCCGATGGTAGCTCTGCGCTCTAAGGTGCTTAGCATCTTGGCCTTTAACATCTTCCCAGATTATTGAAAAAACGGTTGATAGACCAACTGGCAGAACCTCAGGGCCCATTCCGAGGTTAGCAACCGATGGATAGGAAACCTCAATAGAGAATGGGCCGACCTTGTAAATACCATCTGCAATGGGTGCCTTGAGGCCAATTCCAACAGTGAACTGAATTACGCTCATACGGTACTCAATGAGAGGCCTAACGAGGCTGTAGAAAAACTAAATGGCAAAATTTGCGGCTGGAGTTCTGGCTATTTTTTAGCCAAATATCTGCATCCCTCTTGAAATCTAACGTATTCATTTTGCTTAATTTCTCCACATTTCGCGTACGGCAAGCGCCTTGAATAGGCCTTGAGGTTTTTCTACAGCCTCAACGTTTGGTTAAGGGGCTGGCTTTAGCCAGTCCCAGAGAGCGAAGCGAACGATTTAAACCGTTTGTTAGGCAATGTAGCGTGTAATTAGGCGGGGCGCTCATGTGCTCTTTATTCTCTTGTGTACTTTAGATTATCCACAGCGGCATGGTCGGCGCAGTGATTGACCTTTATACTTTGCCCGTGCTTTATTTCAAGAAATTTTATCCAATGTTCTCCTAGTGACCCCATGAATTCAGAGTCTACGCCGCTCTCTGGATTTCTTGTGGGGCCACTGAACCAGACCCTTGATGGTTCTGTGTTTTCTGGGGATGTGACCCCCATTGTCGGGACTAGATATATAAATGAATTGATACTTGAATATTGACTTTTTAGTATTCTTGCCAGTAGCGCTAGAACTAGTTGTGGGGTTAAAGAGCTATTTTTTTCATTTATGAGGATTAGCAAGCCCTTGGCGTCTTTGATGCCAAAGTGCTCCTTGGTTGCTTTTATTTGTTTGTTTGCTTTTTCTACGGCGGTTTTTAATGATGGAAGGAAAATTTCAGAAAATTTTGATGTGAGATGTGATGGAAGTTTGATGATGTTGTCTTTAATGCACTCTTTGGGGATTAAACCTTCTGCCAGCCATTTATTTAGCAAGGCGGTGGATTTATTTTTTATAGCTTTGGAATTGAAATAATCTTCGCTGAGGCATTTTAGCTCGCCGACAACTTCTCTATTTGATAATAGGTAGTCCGCGTTCAAAGGTCGCTTCTCCCCATGGTTAAACAATGTGTGGACTAGCTCACCTCCAGACCAAGAAACAAACTCATCAAATATTTCTTCAGCATAATTGGCGGCCGATTTTTGCGATGCCTTTAGAGTCATTGCGGCTTACCTAATATATGCCTAACGTGTGATTAGATGGAATTCTGCAGTATTGCATAACAGTGACTTCTACATAACTCTACGCGCACAACCCAACACCCAGACAAAAAAACAATATAAATCATCAGCTTGAACGCAGGCTATTGCGTCAGTCTGTATTCGCTTGACTTCCGCTTTTTACGCCACCATTGCTACTGTGCAAATATACAGCCTGCAGAGTAGGCATAAGCAACTCAGCTTCACGCTTCGTATGCACAAGGTGATCCGCTTGAGCTCGGTAGGCGCTGTCGACGCTCCATATAGGCAAGCTACCGCCCGCCCCTGCGCGCAACGGGGTGACGACTGAATGGTTTAAAAGACAGGGGGATGGCGGTTCTGGCCGGAGAGCCGGGGTTGGCTGACATTCCCTTGCGTTGGCCGAGCATAGTGCAGTGGGTCGCCCGAGCCAAGCGAAGGCCGCTGAGGCCTGGGCGTGGCGGTGTGCGCGGCACCCCCCTAAAACAACGCGCATGGCATTTGCTCGATGGGTATCGCTGCGCTCAACCGCATCCTACGGCCTGCGTTTATTAACCCAACGCGCACCTCCGCCTAAGGCCGTGGGCTGGCGTAGAGGTAACCATTGTAGTGGTCAAATACTTTAGGATGTAGTGGTCAAATACTTTAGGACACTGCGATAGGGTGTTGAGCGTGTTTGCGCTCGTAAGTGATTGGCGGCTGATAGCCCAGCGTGGAGTGCAGCCGCACGCTGTTGTAAAAGCCGACGATGTAGTCGGCAATGTCGGC
>DATDTH010000202.1:0-8351 GCA_035290985.1 Pseudomonas sp.
GAAGGGGCGGCCCTGGATGCAATGGGGGTTGCTGCTGGCCGGTATTGGCTATGCCCTGTTTCTCGGTTCCAGCCAGACCCGTGGGGTCTGGATCGCCCTGCTGGCGACCCTGGTGGTGATGGCCGGCGTTACGCGGCAGCGCTCTTTATTGATAACCCTGGTGTTGATTTGCAGTACGGTGCTGGCGATCTTTCTGCTCGAGCCGCAGGTGCTGCTGCAGCGTGACGTGTCTTACCGGCCATTGCTCTGGAGTGGCGGACTGCAGTTGATACGCGAGCACTGGCTGACCGGCGTGGGTTTTCATGAGTTCTTTATCTATCTGGTCGAGCTGGATCATAGATTCAAGCACCCGCATAACATGTTCTTGAATGTCGGGGTACGTTTGGGTGTCATCGGTCTGCTCTGTTGGGTCGCCCTCTGGGCCGCGATCGGCTGGCGGGGCTGGCAGCAGCGTCACGGCGAGCTGGGGCAGAGCTTGCTGGCGCTCTGGGTCTTTTCTGGCGTGGTGTTGTTGACCGATGGCTTCGGTCCCTGGCTCAAGCCCAGCGCCGATTGGCTGGTGACCTGGGTGCCGCTGGGCTTGAGCTTGATCCTGGCGGATGCTGCTCGTGCTACGCCCTCTTTGAACAAGGCAAGTTAGATAAAGATGTCCGCTCAGGTTTGCCCACGTTTAATGTCGTAGAGAGGCGATCATGGACGAGAAAGTGCAATGTGGCGCTGTGGCGTCGCTGGATGCGTGCTCTTTTGCTGCGTGCCGCAATAGCCAGCATGGAAGCCTGTTTATCCTGGCCTCCGGACCTTCGGCCAAAGACTTTCCGCTTCAGCGCTACGCCGACTACCCGATGTTGGCCATGAATGGTTCGGTCTGTTGCTTCGCGGCAGCCGCTATCGCCCCGTTCTTCTACCTGTGTGACGACAGCAGCTTTGCACGCAACCGCTTGCCGTTGTTGCTGCAAGGCGTCGCGCTGAGTCGCCATCTCGCCCTGAGCGAGCGGGTCATTGCCTATCTGACACAACAGGCGCCCACGGCCCTGGAAGGACGCTCGGTTTACCCCTTCGAGCGAGTCAACCGACCGCTGCTGGAGCGACCGTCCCTGCCCGACCGGGTTTTTGCCCGACAGGCACGGCTAGACAGTGAGCTGGAGTGCGGTTTTTCCTGGTTCCGGCAGAAGCCCAATCGCATCGGCTTCAGCCGTAATCTGGAGAAGGGCTATTTCAGCAGCCGCACCATCCCCTACGCGGCTCTGCAACTGGCGTACCACCTGGGGTTCAGTCGGGTATTCCTGGTCGGCGTCGACCTGGATTCGAGCAAGGGGCGTTTTTACGAGCAGAACGAAGAAGCCGTGCCCAGCCGTTTGGACGGCGACTACGAGGACTATATCCTGCCTTCCTTCCAGTTGATGGCCGAGCGGGTCGTCCATCCCGGCTTCCAGGTGTTCAACCTGTCCCGGGACAGTCGCCTGCCTGCCCACCTGGTGCCGAAAATCACCCTGGAACAGTTGGACGAGCTGCTGGCCTCGAGCTGAAATGGCGTGGGGGCCTATCGCCTAGGGATACGTACCGCCGGCGGCGCTGTAGCAGCGCAGCAGTTGGTCCCAGGGGAAATCCACAACCCGGCGGCGCTGCAGGTAATTCTGCAGGTGGTTGAAGTTGCGGCGGATCAGGGTGCGGCTCAGCGGACGACCCTTGAAACGGATATCGAGAAAGTCGATCAGGCCGAAGCCCTGCTCCGGGGTGCAGAGGATATTGCCCAGGTGCAGCGAGCGGAAATAGATGCCGCGCTGGTGCAGATGATGGATGTAGGCCGCCAAGGCCGGTAACTGGGCGTCGAAGGCCGCGCGCGATTGCCCATAGACCTTGTCCAGTGCCGTGCCGGCCAAGGGTTGGTAGAGGCAGGCACTGACCGCCTGATGCCGATCGATCCAGCAGCATTCGAGGATCTCGGGCGTGCGGATGCCCAGGGCCTGCAGACGCTGGGCATGGCGGGCGAAGCGTTTGGCGTCCGGCAGCAGGCGATCGAGCCAGGGCAGGCGCCGGCTATAGAAAATCTTCAGGAGTTGACCGTTGGCCAGGTGAACCACCTTGGGGCCTCGGCTGTCTTTTTCCAGCAGCTCGCCTTGGCGGAGCCAATCTTGCAGTTCGTTCGCTGTTACAATCCGCATCTTTTCTCTCTAGCCATCGTACGAGGCCCGCCGCATGGCTGAACCCGCGCAGCAATCCAGTCTGAAACTCTATCTGCGTCTGCTTCGGTATGTAGTGCCGTATTGGGGCACATTTGCAGTCAGTACCCTGGGCTTTTTGCTATTCGCCTCCAGCCAGCCGATGCAGGGCCATTTGCTCAAGCTGTTTCTCGACGGCTTGCAGGATCCCCAGGGTAGCCAGTTGTTCGGGGTGCAGTTTGCCCTGGTCGTACCAATTTTAATTGTACTCATAGCCCTCTATCAGGGCATAGGTTCATTTCTGGGTAACTATTACCTGGCCAAAGTGGCACGGGGCGTCGTGCATGATCTGCGCTGTGCCCTGTTCGACAGTTTGCTGACCTTGCCCAACCGTTACTTTGACAACCACAACTCCGGGCATCTGATCTCGCGTATCACCTACAACGTGACCATGGTCACGGGGGCGGCGACCGATGCAATCAAGGTGGTGATTCGCGAAGGGCTGACGGTGATCTTCCTGTTCGGTTATCTGATCTACAGCAACTGGCGGCTGACCCTGGTGCTGCTGGCGATATTGCCAGTGATCGCCCTGATGGTGACCGGTGCCAACAAGAAATTCCGCAAGCAGAGCAAGAATATCCAAGTGGCCATGGGCGATGTGACCCATGTGGCCTCGGAGACGATCCAGGGCTATCGGGTGGTGCGCAGCTTTGGCGGCGAAACCTATGAGCAGCAGCGCTTTCATCGGGCCAGCGCGGACAATATGAACAAGAGCCTGAAAATGACCCGCACCCAGTCGGTCTATACCCCGATGCTGCAGCTGGTGATTTTCTCCGGCATGGCCGTGTTGATGTACCTGGTGTTGCTTCTGCGCGGCGATGCTTCGGTGGGCGAGTTGGTGGCCTATATCACGGTAGCCGGTCTGCTGCCCAAACCGATTCGCCAGTTGTCCGAGGTCAGTGCCACTGTGCAGAAGGGGCTGGCCGGTGCCGAAAGCATCTTCGAGCAACTGGACGAGGAAACCGAGGTGGATCACGGCCAGGCCGAGCGCGAGCAGGTCAGCGGCCGGCTGGAAGTGCGCGACCTGAGTTTCAGTTACCCCGGTACTGATCAGGCCGTATTGAACAATATCTCCTTCGTCGCCGAGCCCGGGCAGATGGTCGCACTGGTGGGGCGCTCGGGCAGCGGCAAGTCGACCCTGGCCAGCCTGATCCCGCGCTTCTACCACCACGAGCAGGGGCAGATCCTGCTGGACGGGGTGGATGTGGAAGAGTTCAGCCTGCGCAACCTGCGTCGGCATATCGCCCTGGTCACCCAGCAGGTGACCCTGTTCAACGACACGGTGGCCAACAATATCGCCTACGGCGACCTGGCCGGGGCGCCGCTGGATGCCATCCAGCAGGCCTCCGAGTCGGCCTATGCCGCCGAGTTTATCGAGAAGATGCCCCAGGGTTATCAAACCCTGGTCGGCGAGAACGGTGTGCTGTTGTCTGGCGGCCAGCGCCAGCGCTTGGCAATTGCCCGCGCCCTGCTGAAGAACGCGCCGCTGCTGATTCTGGACGAGGCCACCTCGGCCCTGGATACCGAGTCGGAGCGGCATATCCAGGGCGCCCTGGACGAGGTGATGAAGGGCCGCACCACCCTGGTGATCGCGCACCGCCTGACCACCATCGAGAAGGCCGACCTGATCCTGGTGATGGACCAGGGGCAGATAGTCGAGCGCGGCAGCCACGCCGAACTGCTGGCACAGAACGGCTACTATGCGCGCCTGCATGCCCGGCAGTTCGATGAGGGTGGCACACCTGTCGACATCGAGACGGCCGCCGCAGTGGTGTTCGCCAAGGGACCTTCCGCGACATGCTGAATGCCTGGCGTTTTTGGCGGGAACGCGGCTGGACCCCGATCGACTCTGCCGCCTATGCCGAGGCCTGGCAGCGCTTCGGCGGCAGCCTGGCCACCCATCCCCAGGTGGTCGAGCGCCTGGCCGGCCTGGCCGGGTTGCCGGTGCGCTACCTGGGCTGGCTGGAACAGGGCGAGCTGCTGGCGGCCGTGCCCTGCTGGGGGCGGCACCTGGCCCTGTCCAAGGACGTGCTGAAAAAGACCGGACGGCGCGGCCTGTTCGACCTGGGCAACGCCGAGGTCATACTGCCCGTCGCCGCGCAGGCCAGCGTGCCGGTGCGCCAGCGCATGCGCTACGTGTCGGCGCTGAACGCCGGACGTATCAGCACCCTCAGAACGCAGCCCGAAGGCCTGGCCCTGGCCCGCGAACCTGAGGAATACAGCAAGAAATTCCGCTACAACCAGCGCCGCGAGCAGCGCCTGCTGGAAGAGGCTGGCGGGGTGCTGCGGCCCATGCTGGACTTCAGCCCGAGCGAACAGGCGGCCATGTACGCCGAGCTGTTCCAGCGCCGCTGGCAGTTCGAGGCGCCGGGCAAGGCGCACCTGGGCGAAGTGTTCGGCCTGTTGCGCGAGTTTATGACCGGCTCGGTGGTGTTCCTCGCCGACGCCCCGGTGGCGATCCAGGTGCTCTATCGGGTCGAGGCGCCCCAGTGGATCTCCCTGGAATACATCAACGGCGGCGTCGATCCGCTGAACCGTGAATTCAGTCCGGGCAGCGTGCTCAGCTTCGTCAACACCCAGACCGCCTGGGCAGAGGCCCGCGCCCTGGGCAAGCCGCTGCGCTATTCCTTCGGCCGCGCCGACCGTGAATACAAGGACCGCTGGTGCCACAGCGTTCCGGTCTACCAGGTCTAGGCCGGTGAGCGCGCGCAAACAACAGCTGCTGCGCCGGCACCGCCGGCACAAGCGCCTGGCGCTGCTGGCGGCCGTGCCGCTGCTGGCGCTCTGCGCCTGGTTCGGCCCCCTCTGGCTGGTGCCGCTGCTGGCGCTGCTGGCCTGGGTCGCCCATGAGGCCTGGTTCGCCGACCACCTGTTCTATTCCCCGCGGGACGACTACCGCTACGCCTTTCCCGTCGGCACCCCGACCTATCCGGTCCGTCTGGAAAACGGTCGGCTGCAGCTAGACGGTGAGCTGGCGGGGGCCGATACCCTGATCCTCGAGCTGCAGCTGCGCGCCGGCTGGCTGGGCCGCTGGCTCGATCCCCTGGTTTGGGTCGGCGATGATCCCCAGACCTTCGAGCGCGGGGTGCGGGGCCGGCGTTACCTCAACCTGTCCGGCCTGGCCGAGCCCCTGGGCCGCGGCGAGTTGCACCTGCGTGGTCGCTTCTGCCGCCTGCCGGCCAGCGCGACCCTGCATGCCTTCCATAACCCGGACCATGCCCGGGGCCGGCTGATGGTCCTCGCACCCCACGCCGACGATGCCGAGCTGGCCGCGTTCGGCCAGTACAGCCGTTGCCCCGAGGCCTGCATCGTGACCCTGACCCAGGGCGAGATCGAGGCTGAGGACTATCGACGCCTGGGGCTGGCCCCGACCGAGGCCGCGCGCCTGAAGGGTCGCCTGCGCAGCTGGGACAGCCTGGCCGTGCCGCTCTGGGGCGGGGTGGCGCAGAGCCGCTGCGTGCAGCTGGGCTATTACTGCCTGCAGTTGCCGGCTATGGCCGCGGCGCCGGCCCAGGGCTTCGGCTCCCGGGAATCCGGGGAGGCCGATACCCGCACCGTGCGCCGGCACAACCCCCTGGTGTTGCCCGGCGATGGCGACGGCCTGCCCAGCTGGAACAACCTGGTGGCCGACCTGGTGGCCCTGCTCGAGCATTTCCGTCCCGAGGTGGTGGCCACGCCCCATCCCGAACTGGACCCGCACCCCGACCATGTGGCCAGCACCCAGGCCCTGCAGGCGGCCCTGGCCCTGAGCCGCTGGCGGCCGGCGCTGTGCCTGCTGTATGCCAATCACCTGCACGACAACGACCGCTGGCCCATGGGCCCGGCCGGCAGCGGCATCGCCCTGCCACCGGCCCTCGAGGCGCTGCCGGCCGATGGCCTGTGGAGCCCCGGGCTCGACGCCGCGGCGCAGCTGGACAAGGCCATGGCCCTGGCCATGCAGCACGACCTGCAGGGGCCGCTGCCGTTGAAAAGGCGCTTGCGCCGGCTGTTTCAATACCTGCTGGCCGGGCGGCGCTGGCCGGCCACCGGCGACAATGAATTTTTTCGCAAGGCCGTGCGCCGTCATGAACTGTTCTGGGTCCGTCGACTCGACAGGTCCGATGAGTAGGGCCTGTGGACACTCCCCGCACGGCCGCGCGATGGTAATGTCCACAGGCCCTAGCCGGTCCCTGCGTCCCTCAGTCCACCCGGCGGGTCAGGTCGCTTACGCGGCTTTACCCGCCTGGGTTATGATCCGCGGCGTTTTCGCCGCCCCGGAGAGCCCATGAAAGTGTCCATGCCCCGTTTCGATCTGGCCCCCGTCCTGGTGGTCGGCGATGTCATGCTCGACCGCTACTGGCATGGCAGCACCTCGCGTATTTCCCCAGAGGCGCCGGTGCCGGTGGTCAAGGTCAACCAGATCGAGGACCGCCCGGGTGGCGCGGCCAACGTGGCGCTGAACATCGCCGCCCTGGGCGCGCCGGCGTCCCTGGTCGGAGTGACCGGGGCCGACGAGGCCGCCGACAGCCTGAGCGCTAGCCTGGCCGCCGCCGGGGTCAACGCACGCTTTCAGCGCATCGCCCACCAGCCGACCATCGTCAAGCTGCGGGTCATGAGCCGTCACCAGCAACTGCTGCGCATGGATTTCGAGGAGCCCTTCGCCACCGACGCCCAGGCCCTGGCGGCGGACGTCGAAAGCCTGCTGGCCGGGGTCAAGGTGCTGGTGCTGTCGGACTACGGCAAGGGCGCGCTGCAGAACCACCAGGTGCTGATCGAGGCGGCGCGCCGCCATGGCATCCCGGTGCTGGCCGACCCCAAGGGCAAGGATTTCGCCATCTACCGCGGCGCCAGCCTGATCACCCCCAACCTCAACGAATTCGAGACCGTGGTCGGCCATTGCCGGGACGAGGCCGAGCTGGTGGCCAAGGGCGCGCAATTGATGCTCGAGCTGGAGCTCGGCGCCCTGCTGGTGACCCGCGGCGAGCACGGCATGACCCTGCTGCGTCCCGGGCACCCGGCCCTGCACCTGCCGGCCCGGGCCCGGGAAGTCTTCGATGTGACCGGTGCCGGCGACACGGTGATCTCGACCCTGGCGGCCAGCCTGGCCGCCGGCGAAGAGCTGCCCCAGGCCGTGGCCCTGGCCAACCTGGCGGCCGGCATAGTGGTCGGCAAGCTCGGCACCGCGGCCATCAGCGCCCCGGAACTGCGCCGGGCGGTGCAGCGCGAGCAGGGCTCCGAGCGCGGCGTGCTCAGCCCGGAACAGCTGCTGAGCACCATCGAGGACGCCCGCGCCCATGGCGAGCGGATCGTTTTCACCAACGGCTGCTTCGACATCCTGCATGCCGGCCATGTGACCTACCTGGAGCAGGCCCGGGCCCAGGGCGACCGACTGGTGGTGGCGATCAACGACGACGCCTCGGTCAGCCGGCTGAAAGGCCCGGGACGGCCGATCAACTCGGTGGACCGGCGCATGGCCGTGCTGGCTGGCCTCGGGGCGGTGGACTGGGTGGTGAGTTTCGCCGAGGCGACCCCGGAGCGGCTGATCGAACTGGTCAAGCCGGACGTGCTGGTCAAGGGCGGCGACTACGGCATCGACCAGGTGGTCGGCACCGAAATAGTCCGGGCCTATGGCGGCACCGTCAAGGTGCTGGGCCTGGTGGAGAACAGTTCCACCACCGCCATAGTCGAGAAGATTCGCGGCCAGTAAGCCCGCGATCCGTTCGGGCCCCCGCTAAGGGCTGGGCCGGGCACTGACCGGCCTGCCAGGTCGGCGCGGCGCCCAGGTCATAGGCGGCGGCGTTCGCCGCGGCGCATGCTGCGGGCATCTTCATTCCCCGTGGACAGATGCCCATGAACATCGACGTGCAAGGCCAGGCCCTGACCCTGTTGAACCGCATGGCCCAGGCCGACTGGCCCGATCGCCTGAAGCTGCGCAAGCCCCTGGAAAAACTCATTTACCGCGGCAGTCGCGCCAGCTTCAAGCTGGCCGCCGACCGCGCGGTCAAGGGCGGGCGCGGTCCGCGCCCGGCCGAGGCGGACGCGCTGTTCGACCTGTCGCTGTCCGACGAGCAGCAGATGCTGGTGCAGATGCTGCAGGAGTTTGCCCGCGACGTGCTGCGTCCGGCCGCCCTGGGCGCCGATGCCCAGGCGGCG
>DATDTH010000203.1:0-17406 GCA_035290985.1 Pseudomonas sp.
TGGTGCCCAAGTCCGATGTGACCCAGGCCCTGACCCAGTTGCGCGGCACCCAGGCCCAGGCCATCGATCTGGAGTGGCAGCGCGCCCAGCTGGAACATGCGATCGCCGTGCTGACGGGCGTGCCGCCGTCCGAGCTGACCCTGGCGGTGCGCGAGGCCGTGCCGGCCCTGCCGGCCATTCCCCTGGCGCTGCCCTCACAGCTGCTGGAGCGGCGCCCGGACATAGCCGCGGCCGAACGCCGAGTCATGGCCGCCAATGCCAATATCGGCGTCGCCGAGGCCGCCTGGTACCCGGACCTGACGCTGTCCGCCAGCGGCGGCTACCGCGGCAGCAGTTTCGCTGACTGGCTGGAATTGCCGAACCGCTTCTGGTCCCTGGGCCCGCAGCTGGCCCTGAGCCTGTTCGATGGCGGGGCCCGCCAGGCCGAGCTGGAACGCGCCGAGGCCGGCTACGAACAGACGGTCGCCCAGTACCGTCAGGTGGTGCTCGATGGCTTCCGCGAGGTCGAAGACTACCTGGTGCAACTGCGCGTTCTGGAACAGGAGGCCGTGGTGCGCGGCGAGGCCCTGGACGCCGCCCGCGAATCCCTGCGGCTGGTGCAGAACCAGTACAAGGCCGGCACCGAGGATTTCAACGCCGTGGTCATAGTGCAGGCCGCGGCCCTGAACAACGAGCGGACCCACCTGAGCCTGCTTGGCAGCCGCCTGACCGCCAGCGTGCAATTGATCGCCGCCCTGGGCGGGGGCTGGCAGGTCGAGGCCTTGCAGGAGACCCAGGGCGAACCCAGCCCTTAGCGCGGGGCAACGGGGTTCAGGTTCTTGACTAAGATCAAAGGGGAACGCAGCCACGAGTGCTCGTAGTGGCCATGGACATCCATGTGAAGGAGTGAGACGGTCTGCACGGCTGTGTCACACTCCACCCTTTGAAGTCTGGTCGGCAATTCGGCCGTGTATCGAGGGCGGCAATGCTGACTGGTAGTTACGATTCTGCCTTGGTGCTGATTTCCCTGTGCGTGGCTATCCTGGCGTCCTATACGGCCCTGGATCTGGCGGGGCGCATCGCCACCGCCAAAGGTTCGGCCGTGATGCTGTGGATAGGCGGCGGCGCGGTCGCCATGGGCATCGGCATCTGGTCGATGCACTTTATCGGCATGCTGGCCTTCAGCCTGCCGATTCCCCTGGGTTATGACCTGACTACTACCCTGCTGTCCCTGGCCATTGCCATGCTCGCGTCCGGGTTCGCCCTGTGGCTGGTGAGCCAGGCGAAAATGCCGCTTTGGCACTGGTTGCTCGGCTCACTGGTCATGGGGGTGGGCATCAGTTCGATGCACTACATCGGCATGCACGCCTTGCTGATGCAACCGGGCATTCAATACGACCCCTGGCTGTTTGCCCTGTCGCTGCTGGTGGCGGTGGCGGCCTCGGCGGCGGCGCTGTGGATCGCCTTTCGCTTGCGCCTGCACACGCCCTTCGTGCGTCGGGCCCGCGCCGGCGCGGCGGTGATCATGGGCGGCGCCATCGTCGGCATGCATTACACCGGTATGGCGGCGGCGAACTTCCCGGTCGGCAGTTGGTGCGCGGCGGCCAACAGTGGCCTGGATGGGGGCTGGCTGGCCAGCTCGGTCATCATCGGCACCTTGGCGATGCTGGCGATCGCCTTGCTGACCTCGGTGCTCGACGCCCGCCTGGTAGAGCGCACGGCCGCGTTGAGCCACTCGCTGGCCGAAGCCAACCAGGAACTGACCCAGTTGGCGCTGCATGACAGTTTGACCAAGCTGCCCAACCGTCTGTTGCTGGAAGACCGCATCGAGCAAGGCATTCACAAGGTGACGCGCAACGGTGGCCACTTTGCGCTGATGTTTATGGACCTGGATGGTTTCAAGCCGATCAATGACGCCTTCGGTCACCATGTGGGCGACGCGCTGCTGCGCGAGGTCGGCCTGCGCCTGGGCAAGCATCTGCGCGCCGAGGACAGCCTGGCGCGCATCGGCGGCGATGAGTTCGTACTGTTGGCCGAGTTGAAGGACCTGGGCGAAGCGGTCAATGTCGCCGGGCAAATGGTGGCCCTGATCGATCAACCCTTCCGGGTTGGCGAGCAGGAACTGCGGGTGTCCGTCAGCCTGGGAATCGCCCTGTATCCCGGGGATGGTGCGAATCAGCAGGAACTGCTGATGAATGCCGATGCCGCCATGTATCACGCCAAAGGCGCCGGCAAGAATGGCTACAGCTTCTTCGAAAGCTCGATGAACACCAATGCGCGCAACCAGCTGCAACTGTTGCATGACCTGCGTCAGGCCGTGCAGCACGAGCAATTCGTGCTGCACTACCAAGCCAAGTTCGCAGCCAACGATGGCCGGCCCATAGGCGCCGAGGCCTTGCTGCGCTGGCAGCATCCCGAACGCGGCCTATTGGCTCCCGATACCTTTATCGGCCTGGCGGAAAAGACCGGCTTGATCATCGGTATCGGCGATTGGGTCCTGCAGGAAGCCTGTCGGCAAATGAGCCAGTGGTATGCGCTGGGCTTTCGGAACTGGCGGGTGGCGGTCAACCTGTCGGCCTTGCAGTTCTGTGATGTCGGGCTGGTCGACAGCGTGGCCAGGACCCTGGCGCAATACGGGTTGCCGGCCAATTGCCTGACCCTGGAAATCACCGAGACCACGGCGATGAGCAATGCCGACGCCAGCCTGCATGTACTCGGTCAACTGGCCGACATGGGCGTCGATCTGTCCATCGATGACTTCGGTACCGGCTACTCCAGCTTGCTCTACCTCAAGCGCCTGCCGGCCAACGAGCTCAAGATCGACCGCGGTTTCGTGCGTGATCTGGAGCATGACAGCGACGATGCGGCGATCATTTCCGCCATAGTCGCCCTGGGCAAGGCGCTGAATCTGCGGATAGTCGCCGAAGGCGTGGAAACCCCCAAGCAGCAGGATTTCCTGACCGACCTCGGGTGCGACGCCTTGCAGGGTTTTCTGTTGGGACGCCCCCTGCCGGTCGAGCAGTTTATGCAGGCCATTACCCGCGTGTTGCCGAAAGCGGCCGCTCCGGATTGAAAGGCCCAGAGGGCGTAAGGGCCCGTAGGGTGGACCGGGCGCCGTTACGCTCGGCGCGCAGTTAAGCGACACAACTGGTGGACCGGGCGTCGCTACGCTCGACGCGCTGTCCACCGCTTTTGGCTGCGGCCTGTACTCCACATTGGGTTCTGTCGTAGATACCCGAGAACAGCTAGGCAGCCGGTTGACCGCCGCGGCGATGCAACTCGCATGGGTGAATCAAGTCAACAGCAGACATGCTGGCTGGTCTGTGCCGGGCATGGATATCAATGAAAATGGCTGAGGCGCCCTACAGCACTGCCTCGTAATCGACTGTTTGGAACCCTGCCGATGATTTGGCCGTGTACCGAGGCTGGCGATGCTGACTGGTAGTTACAACTTATCCCTGGTGCTGATTTCCCTGTGCGTGGCCATTCTGGCCTCCTATACGGCCCTGGACCTGGCGGGGCGCATCGCCACCGCCAAAGGGTCGGCCGTGACGCTGTGGATAGGCGGTGGGGCGGTTGCCATGGGCATCGGCCTCTGGTCGATGCATTTTATCGGCATGCTGGCTTTCACTTTACCGATTCCCCTGGGCTATGACCTGACCATTACCCTGTTGTCCCTGGCGATCTCCATCCTTGCCTCCGGGTTCGCCCTGGGACTGGTGAGCCAGGCGAAAATGCCGGTTTGGCACTGGTTGCTCGGCTCAGTGGTCATGGGCGCGGGCATCAGTTCGATGCATTACATCGGCATGCAAGCCTTGCGGATGCAGCCGGGCATCCAGTACGACCCCTGGCTGTTCGGCTTGTCGCTGGTGATCTCGGTCGCGGCCTCGGCGGTGGCGCTGTGGATCGCCTTTCGCTTGCGCCTGCACAGGCCCTTCGTGCGCCTGGCCCGCGCCGGCGCGGCGGTGATAATGGGCAGCGCCATTGCCGGAACGCACTACACGGGCATGGCGGCGGCGAACTTCCCGCTCGGCAGCTGGTGCGCGGCGGCAGAGAGCGGCTTGGGCGGGCGCTGGCCGGCCGTTGTCATCGGGACCTTGGCGGTGCTGGCGATTGCCTTGCTGACCTCGGTGCTCGATGCCCGATTGGAAGAGCGCACGGCCGTGTTGAACCACTCCCTGGCCGAGGCCAACCACGAACTGACCCAGCTGGTGCTGCACGATAGCTTGACCCGCTTACCCAACCGCCTGCTGCTGGAAGACCGCATCCAGCAAGGCATCCATAAGGTGAGGCGCAATGGCGGCCACTTTGCACTGATGTTCATGGATCTGGATGGCTTCAAGCCGATCAATGACGCCTTCGGTCATCACGTGGGCGACTCATTGCTGCGCGAGGTCGGCTTGCGCTTGTCCAACCACTTGCGGGGCGAGGACAGCCTGGCGCGGGTCGGTGGCGATGAGTTCGTGCTGTTGGCCGAGTTGCAGGAACCGAACGAGGCGGTCACCGTCGCCGAGCAGATGCTCGCCCTGTTCAAGGAACCGTACCAGGTTGGTGAGCAGGAGCTGAGGGTTACCACCAGTCTGGGCATCGCGCTCTATCCGGGCGACGGCGTCAATCAGCAGGAGCTACTGATGAACGCCGATGCCGCCATGTACCACGCCAAGGGCGGCGGCAAGAACGGTTTCAGTTTCTTCGAAGCGACGATGAACACCAATGCGCGCAACCAGTTGCAGCTGTTGCACGACCTGCGCCTGGCATTGGAGCATCGGCAGTTCGTGCTGCATTACCAGCCCAAGTTCGCGGCCATCGACGGGCGACCGGTAGGCGCCGAGGCCCTGCTGCGTTGGCGGCACCCCGAGCGCGGTCTGGTCGCGCCGGACAGCTTTATCGGACTGGCCGAAAAGACCGGCTTGATCCTCGCTATCGGCGATTGGGTCTTGCAGGAAGCCTGTCGGCAAATGAGCCAATGGCGTGGGCAAGGCCATCGGGACTGGCGGATGGCGATCAATCTATCGGCGTTGCAGTTTCATCATGCCGGGCTGATCGACAGCGTGGCCTGGGCCCTGGTGCAACACGGGCTGCCGGCCAATTGCCTGACCCTGGAGATCACCGAGAGTACGGCGATGAGCGATGCAGGCGCCAGCCTGCAGGTACTCAAGCAGCTGGCGGACATGGGAGTGGACCTGTCCATCGATGATTTCGGCACCGGCTATTCCAGCTTGCTCTACCTCAAGCGCCTGCCGGCCAACGAGCTCAAGATCGACCGCGGCTTCGTGCGCGATCTGGAGCATGACAGCGACGATGCGGCGATCATTTCCGCCATAGTCGCCCTGGGCAAGGCGTTGAATCTGCGGATAGTCGCCGAAGGCGTGGAAACCCGTCAGCAACAGAACTTCCTGATCGGCCTGGGCTGCGACGTCTTGCAAGGTTTTCTGCTGGGTCGGCCGCTGCCAGTCGAACAATTTATGCCGGCCATTATCCGCGTGTTGCCGAAAACGGCTGCGCCGGAGTGAAAGAGCCACAGGGTGGAAGTGGGTACGGTGGCACGCCCCGGCAGCGGGTTTCGCCGAAGCGCTGCGGTGCGCACAGCGTAGCGACGCCCGGCGCACCCTACGGGGCCCCGTTGCACACTGACCTATAGGTTTCGCCGAAGTGCCTTTCGTAGGGCGGGTTAGCCGCGCAAAAGCCGGTCTGGCGGACCACGCCGGACTTGCCGCGCGGCGTAACCCGCCAAGGCGCAGCCCGGGACACGCGCGGTGGCAGATCGCTTTTCGTAAACCCTGATAAGCGCCAGCGCAATTCGGCTCGTAGCCGCAGGCGAATGAATTCGCCCCTTCTACAATCCCAGGGCGGATGAGCCCGCATAGCTATCAGCCCGTGCAAGCCCCATCCTGCCCATGCCGGGGCAGGCCGATGGAAATCAGGGCGGCCAGCAGCACGAAGGCCGAGGACAGCCATAGGCAGGCTTGCAGGCCATGGGCCTGGTAGATCCAGCCAGAGAGCAGGGTGCCGATCAGGCGCCCCAGGGCGTTGGACATGTAGTAGAAGCCCACGTCCAGGGACACGCCGTCCTCCTTGGCGTAGCTGAGGATCAGGTAGCTGTGCAGCGAGGAGTTGATCGCGAACAGCGCACCGAACAGCAGCAAGCCACCGATCAGTACCCACTGTGCCGGCCAGTCGCTGCCCAGGCCCAGGGCGATGGCGGCGGGCAGCCCGGCCAGCAGCAGCGCCCAGACGAAGGCCGCGCGGCCATCCGGCACCTGGCCACGGGCCTTGCCGGTCAAGGCCGGGGCCATGGACTGGACCAGGCCGTAGCCGATCACCCAGGCAGCGAGAAAACCGCCGACCATCCAGAAATCCCAGCCGAACACAGTCGACAGGTACACCGGCAGCGCCACCACGAACCAGACGTCCCGGGCGCCGAACAGGAACAGCCGGGCGGCCGACAGGATATTGATCGCCCGGCTCTTGGAGAGGATCTCCTTGAACTTGGGTTTGGCCTTGGCCTTGCCCAGGTCTTTCTTGAGCAGGCACAGGCTGGCGACCCAGATCAGCGCCAAGACTCCGGCCATGGCCAGCACCGCGCCGCTGAAGCCGATCAGGGCCAGCAGCGCGCCACCGAGAAAGAAGCCCACGCCCTTGAGCGCATTCTTCGAGCCGGTGAGTATCGCTACCCACTTGTACAGCGTGCCTTGCTGGTTGTTAGGCACCAAAAGTTTGATCGAGCTCTTGGCGCTCATCTTGTTCAGGTCCTTGGCGATCCCCGACAGGGCCTGGGCGCCCATCACCCAGGGCAGCGTCAGCCAGGCGGCCGGCACCGTGAGCATCAGCAGCGCCGCCACCTGCAGGCCCAGGCCGAGGTTCATGGTGCGATTGAGCCCCAGCCGCGCGCCCAGGTAGCCGCCGAGCAGGTTGGTGACCACGCCGAAGATCTCGTAGAACAGAAAGAGCGCGGCGATCTGCAGCGGCGTATAGCCCAGGCTGTGGAAGTGCAGCACCACCAGCATGCGCAGCGCGCCATCGGTCAGGGTAAAGGCCCAGTAGTTGCCGGTGATCAGCAGGTACTGGCGCACATCGGGTGGGGCGTGCATCAAAAGAATCCTGTAGTCATGGGCAGGCTTTTGTAGGAGCGAGCTTGCTCGCGATTCCCGTTAGCGAGCGGATCGCCAGCAAGCGGCTTCATACCCGGGCCTGTCAGCCCGCAGCGCCGACCAGGCGGGCCAGTTCGACGGTGCGGTTGGCATAGCCCCATTCATTGTCGTACCAGGCATAGAGCTTCACCTGGGTACCGTTGATGACCAGGGTCGACAGGGCATCGATGATCGAGGAGCGTGGGTCGGTGCGGTAGTCGATGGACACCAGGGGCCGTTCCTCGTAACCGAGAATGCCCTTGAGCGGCCCCTCGGCCGCGGCCTTGAGCAGGGCATTGACCTCGTCCACCATGGTCGCGCGCTCGACTTCGAACACGCAATCGGTCAGCGAGGCATTGGCCAGGGGGACGCGCACGGCATGGCCATTCAGCTTGCCGCGCAGTTCGGGGAATATCTCGGCAATCGCCGTGGCCGAACCGGTGCTGGTGGGGATCAGGCTCATGCCCGAGGCCCGGGCGCGACGCAGGTCCTTGTGCGGCTGGTCGAGGATGCTCTGGGTATTGGTCAGGTCGTGGATGGTGGTGATCGAACCGTGGCGGATGCCGAGGCTTTCGTGGATCACCTTGACCACCGGGGCCAGGCAGTTGGTGGTGCAGGAGGCTGCGGTGACGATGCGGTGTTTGGCGGGATCGAACAGCTGCTGGTTGACGCCCATCACCACATTCAGGGCACCGGCTTCCTTGACCGGGGCGCTGACCACCACCCGCTTGACCCCCTGGTCCAGGTAGCCCTGCAACACCGCCACGGTTTTCATCTTGCCGCTGGCCTCGATTACCAGGTCGCAGCCCGACCAGTCGGTGTCGGCGATGGCCTTGTTGGCCGTGACCTTGATCCGCTTGCCGTCGATCACAATGCAGTCGCCCTCGCTGCCGGCCTCATGCTGCCAGCGGCCATGCACCGAGTCGAAATTCAGCAGGTGCGCATGGGTGGCGGCATCGCCGGCCGGGTCGTTGATCTGTACGAATTCCAGCTCCGGCCAGCCCCAGGCGGCGCGCAGGGCCAGGCGGCCGATGCGGCCAAAGCCGTTGATCCCTACTTTGATAGCCATTCGCGAACTCCTCCAAGAAAGTGATTAAGCGCTACGCGGCGCAAACATAATGATCGCCATGCCGAGCAGGGCTACCCCGGTACCCAACAGGTCCCAGTGGCTCGGGCGTATGCCGTCCACCAGCCACAGCCAGGCAATCGCCACCGCCACATAGACCCCGCCATAAGCGGCATACACCCGCCCGGCAGCGGACGGGTGCAAGGTCAGCAGCCAGGCAAACAGCGCCAGCGAGGCGGCGGCCGGCAGCAGCAGCCAGATGCTTTTGCCCTGCTTGAGCCACAGGTACGGCAGGTAGCAACCGATAATCTCGGCCAGGGCCGTCAGGGCGAACAGCCCGAAGGTTTTCAGCGGGTCCATCGCAGGCCTCGAAGCGGGCAAGCGGGGCGAGCAAGAACGGCAGAGGGCGGGGCCATGGGGCGTGATCCTGTCAGAGGGCGGGCTGATTGACGCGCTGGGCGAGTTGTTCGGCGGATTCCTTGCGTTCGGAGTAGCGATCCACCAGATGCTCGGCGCGTCCGCGCAGCAGCAGGGTGAACTTGACCAGCTCCTCCATCACATCCACCACCCGGTCGTAATAGGCCGAGGGCTTCATCCGCCCGGCCTCGTCGAATTCGAGAAAGGCCTTGGCCACCGAGGACTGGTTGGGGATGGTGAACATGCGCATCCAGCGCCCCAGCATGCGCATTTGATTCAGCGCATTGAAGGACTGCGAGCCGCCGGACACCTGCATCAGCGCCAGGGTCTTGCCCTGGGTCGGACGCACCGCGCCCATGCTCAGGGGAATCCAGTCGATCTGCGCCTTGAACACGCCGGTCATGGCGCCGTGACGTTCCGGCGAGCACCAGACCATGCCTTCGCTCCAGAGCACCAGTTCGCGCAGCTCCCGCACCTTGGGATGATCCTCGGGCGCGTCGTCCGGCAGCGGCAGGCCGCCCGGATTGAAGATGCGCGTCTCGGCACCGAACTGCTCGAGCAGGCGCGCCGCTTCCTCGGTCAGCAGGCGACTGTAGGAGCGTGCCCGGTTCGAGCCGTAGAGCAGCAGGATCCGCGGTTTGTGTGCACAGGCGGGCACGACCAGGCTGGCCTCGCTGGGCAGCGCGAAGAGCGCGGGGTCGATATTGGGCAAGTCGGGGTACATGGGGGGCTCCGCTGATCAGTGGCCGTTCGGCCTGTTAGCCGCAGATGTTCTGCCGCTCCGGGCGGTTGCGCATGCTGTCGAGCCGCTCGCTGGTGCTCGCCAGCCAGGGGCCGTTGGCCTGCAGAACCAGCGCGAGCATCTGCACCGCCCACTCGGGCAATTGCGGGTGCAGGCGGTAATAGACCCACTGCCCACGGCGGCGGTCCTCCAGCAGGCCGCTGCTGCGCAATAGCGCCAGGTGCCGGGAAATCTTCGGCTGGCTTTCGTCCAGGGCGGCGGTCAGCTCGCAGACGCACAGCTCGCCCTCGCGGGCGATCAGCAGGCTCATGCGTGCCCGGGTGTCATCGGCCAGGCATTTGAACAGGCTGGTGGGGGTCAGGTGCTCGCTCATAGGGGCCTCAGCCTTTGCTCTTTACCAGCATGAACAGCTTGATGCGCTCATGGATCTCGTGCAGGCAGTGTTTGTATGACTGGGCCTGCAGGCTGGTCGCCGGGTCCTCGAAGTCCCAGGCAAGGTACTCGCCGGCCCCCGGCAGGGTGCTGCATTCGAACGCCGCCTTGTCACACAGGGTGATCACATGATCGAAGTACTCGCCAGCGAACTCGTCCAGGGATTTGCTGCGCAGGCCGGCGGTCGAGACGCCCAACTGCTCCAGGGCCAGTTCTGCCCGCCGGTCGAGCTCGCTGGGCCGAATTCCCGCGCTGAAGGCTTCATAGTCCTCGGGAGCGGTGTGGCGCAGCAGGGCTTCGGCCATTTGCGAGCGCGCCGAATTGGCTACACAGAGAAAGAGCACACGGGCTTTTCGAGTCATGTCGAGAACATCGTTCAAATTTGGTTTTTTAAATATATTGAAAAACATATATATTGTAAAACGAATATTCGAAGATCCAATCCCCGAGGTCCGAGCCTATGAGCCGGCAACAATCCGTGGATGTCGTCATCATTGGGGGCGGCCAGGCGGCCCTGGCCACCGCGTATTTCCTGCGGCGCACCCCGTTGTCCTTCGTCCTGCTGGATGATCAGGTCCAGCCCGGCGGCGCCTGGCTGCATGGCTGGGACTCGTTGCGACTGTTTTCACCGGCCACCTGGAGTTCCATCGCCGGCTGGCCGATGCCCGGTGGCGAGGCAGGCTATCCCACCCGCGATGCGGTGGTCGCTTACCTCGGCCAGTACGAGCAACGCTACCAGCTGCCCATTTTGCGGCCGGTGCATGTCGAGCGCGTGACAGCCGCCGGCGAGTCCCTGCTGGTGCAGGCTGGTGACCGGCACTGGCGCTGCCGCGCCCTGGTCAGTGCCACAGGCACCTGGAGCAAGCCGCATATCCCGGACTATCCCGGCCGCGAACTGTTTGCCGGCACGCACCTGCATTCCGCCCAGTACCAGGGGCCCGAGGCCTTTGCCGGCAAGCGGGTGATGGTGGTCGGGGGCGGCAACTCGGGGGCACAGATACTGGCCGAGCTTTCCCAGGTGGCCGAGACGCTCTGGATCACTCCTGAACCGCCGACTTTCCTCCCTGACGACGTGGATGGCCGGGTGCTGTTCGAACGCGCGACGGCGCGCTGGAAAGCCCAGCAGGAGGGCCGTCTGATCGATCAGCCGGTGGGCGGGTTGGGGGATGTCGTCATGGTCGAGCCGGTGCGTGAAGCCCGCGAGCGAGGCGTGCTGGTGGCCGAACGGCCATTCCAGCGCTTCACGGCGGAGGGCGTGGAATGGGCCGATGGCCGTCGCCAGGCCATCGATGCGGTGATTTGGTGCACCGGTTTTCGTCCGGCCCTGGATCACCTGCAAGCCCTGGGTGTGCTGGAAGCCGACGGCAAGGTCGAGGTGCAGGGCACCCGCGCGCGCAAGCAACCCCGGCTATGGTTGGTGGGTTATGGCGAGTGGACCGGTGCCGCCTCGGCCACGCTGATCGGGGTGACCCGTACCGCGCGCAGCACGGTCAGCGAACTGGAGATGG
This sequence comes from Pseudomonas sp., assembly GCA_035290985.1. Lineage (GTDB taxonomy): Bacteria > Pseudomonadota > Gammaproteobacteria > Pseudomonadales > Pseudomonadaceae > Aquipseudomonas. The sequence continues at coordinate 11,275 of DATDTH010000203.1, forward strand.
CGCTACAAGCCGACGCAGATCAACAGCCTTGAATTCACGCGCGGCTAGACTGCGCCTCTGGTCAGTAAGGAACCAACAATGGCTCGCCAACCTGCAGTGACAGCCACAGCAGCCCCCCTGGGCTTGTTCGAACGCTACCTGACGCTCTGGGTGGCGCTCTGCATTTTCGGCGGTACCCTGCTGGGGCTGTTCGCCCCGGCGGCGGCCCAGTCGGTGGGCGCCCTGGAAATCGCCCAGGTGAATATTCCGGTGGGCCTGCTGATCTGGGTGATGATCATCCCCATGCTGATGAAGATCGACTTCGGCTCCCTCGGCGAGGTCTATCAACAGCGGGCCGGCATGGCCGTGACCCTGGCGGTGAACTGGCTGATCAAGCCCTTCACCATGGCCTTCCTGGCCTGGCTGTTTCTACGCCAGCTGTTCGCCCAGTGGCTGCCGGCCGAGCAGATCGACAGCTATGTGGCCGGGCTGATCCTGCTGGGCGCCGCCCCCTGCACGGCCATGGTGTTCGTGTGGAGTAACCTGTGCCGGGGCAACGCCAACTTCACCCTGAGCCAGGTGGCGATCAATGACCTGGTCATGGTGTTCGCCTTCGCCCCGATAGTCGCGTTGCTGCTGGGGGTGTCCTCGATCCCGGTGCCCTGGGACACCCTGTTGCTCTCGGTGGTCATGTATATCCTCATCCCCCTGGCCATCGCCCAGGCCATTCGTGCCCGGCTGCGCCGCCGTGGCGAGGCGGCCTTTCAGGGGCTGCTGGGGCGCATCGGGCCCTTTTCCATCCTGGCCTTGTTGGCGACCCTGGTGCTGCTGTTTTCCTTCCAGGGCCAGACCCTGATCGAGCAGCCGCTGATCATCGCCCTGCTGGCGGTGCCGATCCTGATGCAGACCCTGTTCATCGCCGCCCTGGGCTACTGGCTCTGCCGCCAACTGCGGGTGCGCCATGATATCGCCGGCCCGGCGGCCATGATCGGCGCCTCGAATTTCTTCGAACTGGCGGTGGCGGTGGCCATCGCCCTGTACGGCTTCGACTCGGGCGCGGCTCTGGCCACCGTGGTCGGTGTGCTGATCGAGGTGCCGGTGATGCTCTGGCTGGTGCGCATGGTCAATCACAGTCGTGGCTGGTACGAACGCCACCTCACCCCGGGAGCCTGACCGATGGACATCTTCCACTGGCTGAACGATCAGCTGCTGCGCATGAACTGGCTGGCTGACCTGGTGCGCCTGCTGCTGGAAGGTGGGTTCGGCCTGGACCTGGACAGCCGCGTCGGCGCCAGCCTGCATTTCTTCATTTATGACGTGATCAAGATCTTCATCCTGTTGTCGGTGCTGATCTTCGGCATTTCCTGGGTGCAGAGCTATTTTCCACCCGAGCGCACCCGGCGCATCCTCGGCGGCATGAGCGGCTTCAAGGCCAGGCTCACGGGCGCGCTGCTGGGCACCCTCACGCCATTCTGCTCCTGTTCCTCGATCCCGCTCTTTATCGGGTTCACCAGCGCCGGCCTGCCGCTGGGGGTGACCTTTGCCTTCCTGATTTCCTCGCCTCTGGTGGACCTGGCCTCGGTCATTCTGCTGGCAAGCATCTTCAACTGGTCGATCGCCATCGCCTATGTGCTGCTCGGCCTGGTACTCGCGGTGCTAGGCGGTACGCTGATCGGCCGGGCGAAGATGGAGCGCCATGTCGAGGCCTTCGTGCTGCACAGCCCGGTGCTCGACCTCCCCCAGGAGCAACTGAGCCGTGGTGATCGGGCGCGATTCGCCTGGGCCCAGGTGAGCGAGATCTTCCGTCGCGTCTGGCTCTATGTGCTGATCGGCGTGGGCCTGGGCGCGGCCATCCACAACTGGATTCCGGCGGACTGGATCGAAGCATTGCTGGGGCAGGACAACTGGTGGTCGGTGCCCCTGGCCACCCTGGTCGGCGTGCCCATGTACGCCGATATCTTCGGCACCCTGCCGATCGCCGAAGCCCTGGTGGGCAAGGGCGTGGGCCTGGGCACGGTGCTGGCCTTCATGATGGCGGTCACCGCGTTGTCGCTGCCGTCGTTGATCATGCTGAAGAAGGTGATCAAGGCGCCGCTCCTGGCCCTGTTCTTCGCCATAGTGCTGCTCGGCATCATGCTGATCGGCTACCTGTTCAATGCCTACGGGCCTCTTCTTATCTGAGAGGCTGTGAAAAAATTCTGACTTCTGGAGTACCCCATGCTCATCAAAATCCTCGGTTCCGGCTGCAAGAAATGCATCACCCTGGGCGAGAACACCCGCACCGCCCTGGCCAACCTGGGGCGGGAGGCGGAGGTGATCAAAGTCACCGACTTTGCCGAAATCGCCGCCCTCGGGGTGATGTCGACACCGGCCCTGGCAATCGACGGCCAAGTGGTGTCGGTGGGCAAGGTGCTCACGGTTGGGGAGCTGGAAAAACTCCTGGGCGCCTGACCGTCGCAGGGCTTAGGTGGCCGACTGAGGAGGCGCGCTGCGGACGCCGTACTGGATAAAGACCGGGTCGGCCCTGAATTTCTCGATGATGAATTCCTTGAACACCCGAATCCAGCGGTTGTCCCGCAGGTCCGGGTGGGTGAGCACCCAGAGGTCGCTGTGGCGACCCGGGGTGAAGGTGAACAGACGCTGCAGCTCGGGCTTGGCCTGGTCGTCGGGGAGCAGGGCGATGCCCAGTCCGGCCACCGCCAGGGCGGACATGCCGATCAGGTCGCTGCAGCGGGCGACTATCTGCTGTGGCGGGATCTGCCGTTCCACCCAGTCGAATGCCGGCAGACGCAGCAGTTCATTGTGGGAGGAAATGATGGTGTGCCCCTTGAGGGCCTCCTCGTCGGCCGGGCTGCCGTGTTCCTCGAGGTAGGCCGGCGCGGCGTAGGCGGCCCAGGCCAGGGAAAACAGCTTGTGGCCGATCAGGTGTTCCGGCGGTGCCGGGGTGGCGCGAATCGCCAGGTCCGCCTCGCGGCGGGACAGGTTGAGGTCGTCATTGCCGACCAGCAGGTTGACATGGATATCCGGGTAGATGCGATGGAACTCGACCAGATAGCCCGGCAGGTAGCTGTAGGCCAGGTTGTGTGGGGCGGTGACGTTGATCACGCCGCGCAGCTGGTCGGTGCGGTTGTCCAGCAGCCGCTGCAGTTCGTCGATGCGGTCGGAGATGCGCTCGACATAGGCCAGCACCTCGTCGCCGGCCCCGGTGAGTCGATAGCCCTCGGGATGCCGGGCGAACAGTTTGATACCCGCGGCCGACTCCAGGCTGTTGATGCGCCGGAATACCGTGGAGTGGGTCACCTTGAGTTTATTGGCTGCCTTGGTCAGGGAGCCGGTGCGGGCCACCGTCAGGAAGAACTTCAGGTCGCTCCAGTTCAGATCGGTCAGATCCATTATCTCGCTTCACTCTCCATGGGCGTCACTCGCCATTATTGGAAACGCGGTTTGCAGTTTCTGCCGTTCCGCTCTGTTTCCACCGCGTCCTATCCTGCACAAAGGCTACCGCCGGTAGCCTGACAATGCGAGAGACCATGGAGAAGTTCGCCGTGCAATACGAAAAGTTGCTGCTCATCAGCCATACGCTCTGCCCCTATGTGCAACGTTCGGTCATCACCCTGAACGAGAAGCAGATCAACCATGAGCGCATCTATGTGAACCTGGCCAAGAAGCCCGACTGGTTCCTGGCCATGTCGCCGCTGGGCAAGGTGCCACTGCTGCAGGTGGATGACCAGCAGACCCTGTTCGAGTCGGCGGTCATCTGCGAGTTCCTCGACGAAGTCACCCCCGGATCATTGCACCCCGCCGATCCCCTGCTCAAGGCCCAGCACCGGGCCTGGATCGAGTTCGGCTCGCAATTGCTCACTGAGATCGCCAGGCTCTACAACGCCACCCATGACGGGGCGTTCATTGACAGCGTGAAGCTGATCCAGGGCAAGCTGCAACGCCTGGAAACCGTGGTGAGCGGCCCCTATTTCGCCGGTGAAAGCTTCAGCCTGGTGGATGCGGCCTATGGACCGATCTTCCGTTACTTCGACACCCTGGATCGCTACCTGCCACTGGATCCATTCGAAGGCTGCCCGCGGGTGAGCGCCTGGCGCGTCCACCTGTCCATGCGGCCGTCGGTCAGGGCGGCGGTCAGCCGGGACTACCCCGAATTGCTCAAGGAGTTCGTGCTGCAGCGTGGCAGCGTCCTCAGCCATCGCATCGCCGCGGCCGATTTGACCGTGATCAGCGCCTGACCTTCGACAGATTAAGTAGGAGCCAACTTGCTGGCGATCCTCTGTATGCCAGCGAGGGCCTGTTTGGCGGGTTACGACGCGCGGCGAGTGCGGCGTTGTTTGCCAGATAGGCTTTCTGCGCGTCTAACCCGCCCTACGAAAAACAGCTCGGCGAAACCTAGAATGGGGCTCCGTAGGGTGCGCTGTGCGCACCGTGGCGCTTCGGCGAAACACAACAGGGTGTCCAATATGGACCGCAGGCCGTGGCCAAAAGCGGTGGACTGTCGCTGAACTACGCGCCGAGTCCACCCTACTTCGGGGGAAGGGGTCAGGCGAAGGCGGATTGGCGGGCAAGCAGGGCGCCTTCATCCATGCACTGATCGAAGCGGTCGACCACTGTTCCGGCACGCTCGACCTGGCCGCGCCAGCGGTAGACCTGGCGAAAGGCGGTGTCCTTGGAGGGATATTGACGGGAAAAAGTGAGCGTCAGCTGGTCGCCCGGCTGTACATCGATCGGCCGCTCGATGGGCAGGTAGGCATGCTTCCAGCTGTCCGAGGTCTCGCCCCCCTTGATGTCGTCGCCGGAGATGTCCAGCAGGGTCGTTTCGGTCAGTTCTGCGATGAAATAGGCCTTGAAACCGGTCAGTCGATCCTGGTGCGCCAGCCGATAGCACAACTCGATCTCATAGGTGGCGGACTGGTCCCAAACACCGTCGTAGCGGCGCAACAGCTGGGGCGCGCTCAGGTACAGGCGCCTGGGTAGGATGCAGTCGTAATACAGGTTGAAGGGCGAGCCTATGCATTTCTGTCGGTACAGTTCGGCGATCTGATAATGCGGGGTCAGGCTGGCGACATTGCCGATCCGCAGGTCATGGTGGGCCGAGTGGGCCGCGACCGGCACCAAGTAGGCACTGGTCGAGCGGGGCAGAGCGATGCCATCGGGCTTGAGGAAGCGCTGGATGGCGTCCTGGAGTATCGGCTGGAAGTCCTCATTGTCGGCCATATTGCCGATGATCTCGGAGATCAGCACGTCCACCCGCTGGGGCAGCTCCACCTCGTAGGACAGCCGGTTGATCGGCTCGAAGGAATCGGCGAAGCCGGCGAGCGCCATGCGCTCCACCGCCTGCTGCAGAATAGGGGCACTCAGATCGATGCCATAGACCCGCTCGGCACCGGCCTCCAGGGCCCAGAGGCTGAGGATGCCGGTGCCGGTGCCCAGGTCCAGCACGTGATCGCCGGGTTTGACGGTTTCGAAAATCGCCTGCCGGTAGGCGCTCATCCGCAGCCTGTCGTTCAGCATCAGTTCATGGAAGGCTGTGTCCCACTCCAACAGGGATTCGGAGAAGGGCGGCCAGACTTGTTCGGCGCTATAGGTCGTCATGCTTGTCATACACCTTGAAAAAAACCCGGGACCGAAGAAGGCCGCCGGGCGCGAGGGTCGATAAGGCTCAGCCGGCATTGGCCGTGGGTTTTCCGCCGACCGGGTTCAGGTTGCGCTTCAGAGCGGGCGCCAGGGCGTGGGCACCGGCACCGAGCAAGGCCACGCTGGCAGACATCGCGGCCAGGAACAGCGGATATTCCCAGCCACCGTTGGGGGCGGTGAACAGCCAGCCATTGCCCGAGTGGGCCCAGGTAGCACCCAGCAGTATGGGTAGCAGGGCCAGGCCTACGGCCCGGACCTGCACGCCCAGGATCAGCAGCGTGCCGCCGACCACCTCCATGGCGAAGACCAGGTAAGCGAGCCACTCCGGTAGACCGATGGAGCCGAAGAACTGGGCGGTGCCCGCCAGGGTGAACACCATCAGTTTGAGGTACAGGCTATGGGCGAGCAGCACGGTGCCCAGGGAGACCCGCAGTAGCAGGGCGCCGTAAGCCTGAGAGCGATCTGTATAGGCAGTGATGTCCATCTCGGTGCTCCAAACAAAAAAGGGTGAAA
>DATDTH010000204.1:0-2484 GCA_035290985.1 Pseudomonas sp.
CTATTCTCATGAGCGTTTAAAGTCTTGCGACTTGGACTCTTTCGAGTCCGTTTTCGCAATCGCCTTCAAACGCCCACGCTTATCGGCTGTATGTTTTTAATGATCCTGCAAACCCCCACAGCACTTGCTGCTTCCGTCTGCCTGCTTAGCTGCGATCAGCTGAGCCCACGATTGTACAACGATTTTTGCCACAACTGGAAGACAGGCTAAATTTTTAACGTCCCCCATGCTTCCTCGGGAACTGCCTCTGCGGATTCAAGCCTGTAGTGCAACACCCTGAGTCGTGTTGAACGAGGGCTGGAGTGTAGCGGACTGCTGAGGAGCAGTTCCCGATAGACCGCCAACGGGATGGTCCGCCCAGACCTCTTCTGAGCCGCCTGTTGATCTGATCGGCAATGGCATCGGTCTGCTACCGGCAGCCCCGGGAGGACGGTGCCTTTGTGCGGTACAGGCGCACCAGCCCGTTGGTGTTCTCGATGGAGTCGCGTTGCCACGGACGGGATGGATCGAAGAAGTGCTCCGCGATGCCCGTGCGTCGATCGTATGCCGCGCTCAGGAGCATGGGCGCTGCGGTGCCCAGCAGTTTGTCAAAACGGCCTGAATCAGGCAGTCTGCACTGGCAGGTATGAACTCGGACAGCTCAAACAAGCTTGACCATCTGCCGACGGAACTCCGCCACGTACTGCGGCCGCACCTTGGACACTGGCGGAAGGCCAACGACAAAGAAACCCTCTCTCACCACTACGCCAACGAAAACACGCTGCTCAACTCGCTACCGACCAAGGGAATTTTTCGGCTTCAGAAACGACAAAGCCCAGTCGAAACCGGGCTAAGTACTTGATTCATATGGGGTGGCTGATGGGGCTCGAACCCACGACAACAGGAATCACAATCCTGGACTCTACCAACTGAGCTACAGCCACCGCAAGCCATGCATTATAGCGTGTTCCTGAGCGGTTTACGCGATTGAAGACCAACTTCAGCGTTGCGGCGCTGGCACCATGAGCTTGACGCGGAACTGCTCCTTGAGCATCTCGTAGTAGGCCTGGCTCTCGGCAGCGGTCCACCACTGTGTGTATTGCGCCACCTCTTGGTTGGGCACTGCCGCATCGCGCTTGGCCCGCGGCAGGACTTTTTCGACCTTCACCACCGCGTAACCCTGATCACCCAGGCTCACGCCGGCCCAGGCCGGCAATTGCGCAGGGTTGGTGCTCAGGGCCACCTTGAGCAGCGCCGCAGGCATTCCTTTGGGGTCTTCGCGCGAAATGATCACCGAAGCCGGCATGCCCGAGGCGTCCGCGCCAGCCTTCCAGGCGGCCAGTTGTTTGGCGCCTTCTTCGCTGGCGAGTTCGGCCGCGCGCTGGGCCACCAGGCGAGCGCGCACGCTGTCGCGCACTTCGGCCAGGGGCTTGGTGCGGGCGGGGGTGTGACTCACCACACGTGCTGCGGCCAGCTGACCGGATCCGGTTTCCACCGCTTCGGTGTTGCGCTTGCTTTGAACCGCCTCGGGCGCGAAGATGGCATCGAGCATCCGCGGATTCGCCAGCACGCCGGCGTCCGCACCGGGCTGACGCGTCAGCCCCTTGAATGTCTTCACTTCAAGCTTCAGGCGCTCGGCCGCGGGTTGGAGGCTGTCTGCCTGCTCGTAGACCAGGTTGCCGAACGTGTCTGCGGTTTCGGCGAACAGCTTTTGCGCCTGTTGCTGTTTCAGATCGGTTTCGATCTGCGCGCGCATTTCGTCAAAACTGCGCGGTTTGGGCGCCTTGATATCGGTCAGCTGGATGATGTGAAAACCGAAGTCGGTCTCGACCACGTCGGAGATCGCGCCTTTTTCCAGCGCAAACACCGCATCTTCAAAGGGCTTGACCATGGCGCCACGCCCGAAGTAGTCCAGGTCGCCGCCATTGGCCGCAGAGCCCGGATCTTTCGACTCGGCCTTGGCCACGGCTGCGAAGGTTTGCGGGGCTTTTCGAACCTGTTCGAGCAGCGCCTGCGCACGCTGGCGCAGGGCATCTTTTTCTGGCGCGGGCGCGCCCGCGGGCACACTCAGGAGGATGTGGCTGGCACGGCGCTCTTCGTTGCCCGACAGGCGGGACACGTTCTGCTCGTAGTACGAACGCACATCGGCTTCGTTGAGGGTCACAGACTGCTGCAGGGCCGCTGCGTCCAGCACCAGGTATTCCACATCGGCCTGCTCGGGGGCCTGGAACAGGGCCGGGTTCTCCTGGTAGAAGCGCTCGATGTCGGCATCGGCGGGCTGAACGCGGCTGGCCTGATCGGCAGCGGCAAAGCGCTGCACGCGCACTTCGCGGCGTTCGAAGAAGGCATTGAGCGTCAGTTGGGCCAGGTCGGCCGGGACGAAACCGGAACCCGTCACGCCCTGCCCCACCTGCTGTTTTGACAGGTCGGCCCGCACGCTGGCCTCGTACATCTCGGGCGTCATGCCCTGGCGACCCACGAGCTGCTTGTAGGTCGCCAGGGAAT
>DATDTH010000205.1:0-2814 GCA_035290985.1 Pseudomonas sp.
TGCTGCAGCAGGCCGTGGGGCTGAATTTCATCGGCTTCGTCGAGGGTGATGGCCTGTACCGTGGCGAGGCGGATGTGGTGGTGTGCGACGGTTTCGTCGGCAATATCCTGCTGAAATCCAGCGAGGGCCTGGCCGCCATGATCGCGGCGCGGCTCGAGGCCTTGTTTCGGGCGAATCTCGCCTCGCGCCTGGTCGGGGTCCTGGCCTTGCCCTTGTTGCGACGCCTGCGGGCCGATCTGACGCCGGCGCGACATAACGGCGCGAGCTTTCTGGGTTTGCAGGGCATCGTGGTGAAAAGCCATGGCGCGGCCGGCTCCGAGGGTTTTCAAAGCGCCATTCGCCGCGCCCTGACGGAAATCAGCGAGGATCTGCCGCAGCGCCTGCACGGTCGCCTCGAAGACCTGTTGCTCTAGCGGACCAAGAAAGATGGCCACCGAATGTGACCACAGCGGATGGCTTGCCATCCAACTGACAGTTCGTTGCGCCTGGCCATGCCGGCGGCAACCCTCCTGACTCCAAGACCGGGACCTTTATCATGTCTGCATCCCTCGCATTCGTCTTCCCTGGCCAAGGTTCGCAGTCCCTTGGCATGCTCGCCGAGCACGGGGTCCAGGCCCAGGTGCTGGATACTTTTGCAGAGGCCTCCGAGGCCCTCGGCTACGACCTCTGGGCCCTGACCCAGCAGGGGCCGGAAGCGCAACTCAATCAAACCGACAAGACCCAGCCAGCCATCCTAGCCGCCTCCATCGCGCTCTGGCGTCTGTGGCTGGCCGAGGGCGGCGTGCGTCCGGCGTTCGTGGCCGGGCACAGCCTGGGCGAATATTCGGCCCTGGTCGCCGCCGGCAGCCTGTCCCTCGCAGCGGCAGTCAGGCTGGTGGAGCGTCGCGGTCAGCTGATGCAGGAGGCCGTACCGGCCGGGCAGGGCGGCATGGCGGCGATTCTCGGGCTGGACGATGCCGAGGTACTGGCCGCCTGCGCCGAGGCGGCCCAGGGCGAAGTGGTCAGTGCGGTGAATTTCAATGCCCCGGGTCAGGTGGTGATAGCCGGTGCCGCGGCGGCCGTGGAACGCGCCATCGAGGCCTGCAAGGCCCGTGGGGCCAAGCGCGCCATGCCGTTGCCGGTCAGTGTGCCGTCCCACTGCGCCCTGATGTGCCCGGCTGCCGAGCGCTTTGCCGAGGCGGTCTCCGCCATCGACTGGCAGATGCCCAGCATCGCCCTGGTGCAGAATGTCAGCGCGGCGGTGGTGGAGGATCTCGAGGGGCTGCGCCGCGATCTGTTGGCGCAGCTGTACAATCCGGTGCGCTGGGTCGAGTCGGTGGTCCGGTTGTCCGAGTCGGGCGTAACCCATCTTGTTGAATGCGGCCCAGGCAAGGTGCTGTCGGGCCTGAACAAGCGTTGTGTGAAAGGCATCAATATTTTCAATCTGGACACGCCAGATGCATTCGCCGCCGCCCGTGCGGCGCTGGCCTGAATTTAAGGAGAAACCTGCATGAGCCTGCAAGGTAAGGTTGCACTGGTCACTGGCGCCAGCCGTGGCATCGGTCAGGCCATTGCGCTTGAGCTGGGGCGCCAGGGCGCCATAGTGATAGGCACGGCGACTTCGGCATCCGGTGCCGAGCGTATCGCCGAGGTGTTGAAGGAGCACGGCCTCGAAGGGGCCGGCCTGGTGCTGGATGTCAGCAGCGACGAATCGGTCGCCCGCACCCTGGAACATATCCAGCAGCATCTGGGCCAACCGTTGATCCTGGTCAACAACGCCGGCATCACCCGTGACAATCTGATGCTGCGGATGAAGGATGATGAGTGGCATGATGTCATCAACACCAACCTCAACAGCCTGTTTCGTCTGTCCAAGGCGGTCCTGCGCGGTATGACCAAGGCGCGCTGGGGGCGGATCATTAGCATCGGTTCGGTAGTGGGCGCCATGGGCAATGCCGGACAGGTCAATTACGCGGCCTCCAAGGCCGGCCTGGAAGGTTTCAGTCGGGCCCTGGCCCGTGAAGTCGGCTCGCGGGCGATCACGGTCAATTCGGTGGCGCCGGGTTTCATCGACACCGATATGACCCGTGAACTACCCGATGCCCAGCGTGAAGCGTTGCTGACCCAGATCCCTTTGGGGCGTCTGGGGCAGGCCGAAGAAATCGCCAAAGTGGTTTCTTTTCTCGCTTCCGATGGCGCGGCCTATGTCACCGGCGCTACTATTCCGGTGAATGGCGGTATGTACATGAGCTGAATGTGACGAGCGCCTTCGGAAAATTGTCATACGAGCTGTCTAAAATCCGTTATAAAGCTGCAATTGGTTGATAGACAGCGCGTTGGGATGATCGCGAAGGTGTTGTAGCGTTCAGCTTGAAATGCGGAAAACCCTTTCTATACACTTACAGACCAGCTGCCTGGATTTGTCCATTAGGAGTGAAAACAAGGTATGAGCACCATCGAAGAACGCGTCAAGAAAATCGTAGCCGAGCAACTGGGCGTCAAGGAAGAAGAAGTAACCAACAGCGCTTCCTTCGTCGAAGACCTGGGTGCCGACTCGCTTGACACCGTTGAACTGGTGATGGCTCTGGAAGAGGAATTCGAGACCGAAATCCCGGACGAGCAAGCCGAAAAAATCACCACCGTTCAGGAAGCCATCGATTACGTTACTGCGCACGCGCAATAATTCAATCGTCGATTCCCGATCTGGAAAAGCCGCACTGCCCTCACAGGCGTGCGGTTTTTCTTTAAGCGCCATTCCGTTGCGCACTGAATACAAGGAGATTGCTGTGTCGCGTAGACGCGTCGTGGTTACCGGTATGGGCATGCTGTCGCCCC